>DUJC01000017.1 GCA_013330015.1 Candidatus Poseidoniaceae archaeon
CCACCCTGCGATTCACGGCAAACGGGTATGTGACCTGGCGTTCGAAATTCTGCACCCATCCGTCGCTGTGCCTCAGCCTCGCTAAGTTCGTCATCGAATACGGTCGCAGTGAGTTCAGCAAAACGACGGGTTGTGAGTGCTCTGTCATGATCGGTAATTCCAGTGTAGGTTTCCCGATGGTTCAGCGAGAGTGTAAATGCGGAACGTGCGTCGTAACGAAGGTCGTTCGTCTTCAGTTCAGCCAAAATAGGATATTCTGCAGTCAGAGCATCGTGCGTGTGCAAATCCTGCAAAAACGGTAAGCCAAAGGCTTGGCCAACATCGTGTCCAATAGCCAAAAAGAGGAGGCCTCCACAATCCTGACGGAGTTGTCGCATCGTCGCAGGCTGTGCAAATGCTGCGGGAAAAAGAAGGTCGGTTTCGCCCTCGCGCTTATCCGAGTCAAACAGGCAAACAGGATTGCCTTGACGGAATGCAGCGATTGCTGCTTCGACAATTTCCGACATAGGCTGTCGTTTCGTTTCACCTTCATGAACCGTCGTATTGTACATTATGTACAGATTTCCGGCAAACGCGTGACGGAAAGGGGTTAATGTAGGGAACGGCTTGGCTTGTATTCGCGGGGGTGGAATGATGGGTGTGAAACTTGGTCCTGCTGGCGTACCTTTGTCCTGTAAAGGACGAACAATCGTCGAAGGAATGGACGATATTATTGCTCTCGGGCTCGAGACGATGGAAGCTCAAACGGTCCGATTGATTCAACCACAGCATTTCGAGCAATACTGGCAAGCCGGTGTCCTTGCCAACAAGGCTGATTTCGAAATGAACATTCACGGACCGTACTATTCCGAACTTCTCGGCAATCGTGTCGAACGGGGACGATCCCTTGCTAAAATTGAGGCAACATTGCAAGCAGCGCGAACCATCAATGCACGCCACATCACGCTCCACACAGGCCACTACGGGGACTTTGGACGTGGCACGGCTGCCAATGAGCAGGTTGCGAACATCTTCTCCAGCATTGTTGAGCGTGTTCACGACATCTGGCATGACGACGAGGATGAGTTCCCAGTCTTCCCATGGATCAAGGATGGGACACCATCCAAGATCGGAATTGAGACATCCGGCCGTCAAGAACTGTGGGGAAGCCTCGAAGAAGTCATCGAAGTTGTCAACCACGTTGAAGGAACCATTCCCGTTCTCAACATAGCTCACATTCACGCTCGTGGCCACGGTCGAATGAAGACGTCCGAAGATTATGGTGAATTGTTTGACATGGTTCGTGAATCGATTGGAACCAAGGAATTCTATTGCCACTTCTCTGGTGTTGAGCACCGAACAGGAAACGCCATGCATTACACACAAATTAAGAAGTCCGATTTGAACTTCGAACCTCTCGCAGAATTCATCGTCGAGGACGGTGCTTGGCTGGATATCACTCTGATTTCAGACTCTCCACTACTGGAACATGATGCCATGTACATGTTGCAAAACATCGACAAATCGAAACATAAGCAACTCGAACGGAAAGCCCGAGAAGATCGCCGTCGTGCACTTGCTGCACAAACGGGAACGTCGGTCGAAGACCTCCAGCGTCGCGAGGAGGAAATGGCGAAACTTCGAACCCAAAGTGGCAAAGAAGAGCCTGTTGAAGAGGCGAAACCAGAACCTGAGCCGGTCAAAGAAGAAAAGAAGCCAAAGAAGAAGGCTGCTGCATCTAAGAAGAAAGAGGAAGAAGATGTCTTCTCCTTCGATGAGGAAGACGATGACGACTTGTTCTGATACGGTGAATCAAATCTTCTCAGAAATTGTCCCTTTCTCGCTCTCATAGAGGGAATGCACATAAGAACAAAGAGTTCGAAGTCCTTAGTCATGGCACACATTGCGGTGTTGGGATTGGGAAATTGGGGGACGGCTATTGCTCGTCTTTGGCTGCTTGAAGGTCACCATGTGAAAGGTTGGACCATCGAGCAAGAAGTGTATGAATCGATCACAATGGATGGAATCAATCGGAAGTATTTGCCTCAACAATCCGTTGAAGGATTGGAGGTGACGATGCGTCTTAAAGAAGCACTTGATGGTGTTGAAATCGTTGTGCTTGCCATTCCTTCCTCCGTAATTCTCAATGTTGTTGATGATATCATTCCATTCTTGCGTCCAGGACACGTCCTGCTCGATTTGGCAAAGGGACTGGCTCCAGGAAAGCGGTTGATTTCTCAAGCGATTCATGAAGCATTGAAGAATGCAAATTGCTCAAATCCGTTGGCGGTACTGACCGGACCGACCATCGCTCCAGAAGCTGCCGGAGGTGTGATGACAACAGCATTGGTAGCGTCTGAGGACCTTTCTGTTGCTGAACGACTTGCAGAGACGCTCTCTACACCTACGTTGCTTTTGCACGCCGCTTCCGACCCTGAAGGTGCTGAACTGTGGGGTGCGTTCAAGAACGTCGTTGCCCTTGCATGCGGCCTTGTTGACGGGTTGAAGACCATCGGAACACTTGGTGGAGACAACCTCAAAGCTGCTATCTTTAGTGCAGGTTTCAAGGAAGGATGCATTCTCTTACCACTCCTAGGTGCAAGGGCAGAGGTAGCCTTTGGTCCAGCAGGATTGGGCGATTTGTACGTCACCTCTACCTCACCATTCGGGCGAAACAGGTCCATGGGTGAGAAACTTGGAACAGGAAAAACATTGGAAGAAGCGCTCGAAGAAATGACCATGGTTGCGGAAGGTGTTCGTGCAGCACGAATGTTCCGTGATCGGGCCATTGACCAAGGAATTGAAATCCCATTCACAAAGGCACTCAACACGCTTCTCGATGGTGATATTGAAGCAGAAGAGTGCTGCCGACGAATGGTTCTCTTGGGATAGGGCCGATTTCCTCATATGGAGGGATGGTATCCTCCAAGCATGGCAGATGACAACTCCTCTGATTTGACCGACTTTGAAGCAGGTCTCCTCGAGTGGTTGTGCGAAAACAACTTCCATGTTGAACCTTGGTCAACACAAAACGCTGCAAAGCAATTCTATGTTGAAGAGGAAGCCATCTACGAGGCTATTGCTGCATTAACTCGAAAGGTCCCTCAACGCATTCAAGTGTTCTACAAGAACGGTGCATTGCACATCGCTGCAGACTAATCCTTCTTTTTCAGCAACTTTTTCGTCAACCCAGCCGGCAAAAACAGACCGGTCCACCAGGGGGGCATGTTTGGTTGCTTGTCATCTTTGAACATTGAACGGACGATCTTGGAGACTAAATCAAGAATCAGTACAACGATGAAAATGACGATCACGTAAGCAAAGACCTTGTCGTACTGCAAAAATTCTAGATACAAATTGATGTAGTAACCAATTCCACCTGCTCCAACGATTCCGATTACCGTACCGTGTCTGAAATTGTATTCAAACATAAATATCGCTTGAGAAATCAGATTGTTTGCTGATTCTGGAAGTACCACACCAAACGAGCGCTCAAACCACCCGTGGCCCATGGCACGAGATGCATCGAGCTGTGGTTTCGCTACACCCTCAATTGCTTCGTATTGCAATTTACCAAGATAGCCTACAGTGTACAGGGTCATGGCCATTATTCCAGCCATTGGGCCCAATCCAACCATGATAACAAAGAGAATTGCCCATAAAATACTGGGTAAACTCCGGAATGCAGCCAAGAACGCTCGTGCTGGGTAAGAAACCGATGGTGGGCTTAGATTTTCAGCAGCGAGTAGAGCGATGGGATAAGAGATCAGCATTCCAAAGATGGTTGCTACAAAGGCAATTTTCAATGTTTCAATGACTCCAATCCACGCAGTCGAACAGGTAAACTGTAGGAAATCAGGTTCCTCGCAGACAGGGTAGGCTTGAGGTTCAAGCACGCTCCAGTCTGGCGGCCAGAGCGATTCTCGGAAGAAAGTCTGGACGTTTCGAGGGCTATCAAAGAGTTTTTGCCAATTGCCTTCAATCGTCGAATGTGTGACGAAAATTGCAAGAACTCCTAATGCAACAAAAACCGCTGGCCATCTCCATTGATACCAGATATCGAGAAGAGGAGTTGGTTTTTCCTCCAACTCATGATCTTCTCGATGATCATTCATCTATCTCATCCTCCATGGGAAAGATTTCAACGAGTTTGTTGTCTTCTGCGGTAAATAATCGATCTGCCATCTGGGTTGCGCGTTCGAAATCGTGCTCGACAAGCACCATAATTGCATTACTTTCTCTGACATAATCCAGAACTTTCTGCATAACAGCGTTCAAAGTTTCTTCGTCAAGTTCTGCTAGAAATTCATCTGCCAAAATTAAGCGTGGCTTTTGAGCAAGCGTTCTTGCAACAGCAACTCGTCTTTGTTGACCTCCTGAGAGTTTACGAATTGGTGTCCTGAGTTTGTGGGATAAACCTACTGATTCAATGGCTTCAATTGTGAGGACCTTGCATTTTGAAGAGAAAGGGAACCATTCAGAGGTGTGCCCTGCCTTAGCACCCAGCATGACATTGTGGTAGACACTCGCATGGCGTATGAGGCCAAGCCGTTGAGGAATATACCCTATCTCACCTCGAGCCCCTTTTGATTTTCCAAAAATCTCGACCTCGCCATTGAGAGGGTTCAATAAACCTGCTAAGGTCCTCAACAGTGTTGTTTTCCCGATACCAGAAGCACCGTTGATGGCAATGATCTCTCCTGGTTTAAACTCAAAGGAAATGTTTGCGAGCAACTCATTATTCCGTTCATACCCAACCGAGAGGTCGTGACCGCTCACACAGGTGTCATCGGTCAAACTTACCACCCTGTGTGTCCAGTACGGACGCCCTGTAACCGTACCCCGTACGGCATCAAATATCGTATTTTCCGTCAAAATATGCGGCGATTCCAGGTACGTTGGAAATCGAATCTGAGTAGCTGCCCATGTGTTCTTGTGTGTTGACCGCAATCAAACCACCTGTGTTCAAGACTTCATCAAGAATCGAATCACCACACATATTCTGATCGATTTCTCTGTCCACATCGTGTGTAACCTTGTTGTAACAGTAGCCATCTCCTTCGTCGATCCATTCTTCGTTGTTCATGTCCATAAGCGCATTGAGAATAGCTGCTCTTGTGTACATGTCCATCATCTCAGGGTTGTACATAACAGGGTGGCTTGGTGCTTTCCCGAACAAGGGGAGTGCGACATAGCCTGAGGACCCGTCTTCATTTTCTAAGCACCAGTTGCGTTGCTTCTG
>DUJC01000056.1:0-2626 GCA_013330015.1 Candidatus Poseidoniaceae archaeon
TGCAGCCGATGTCCAAAAAGAAGCAAAGGAGTTGCTTGAATGTCTCGGAATTTATTCATCGGCTTTGGTACCGAAACAGGTAATTCTGAACTCCTAGCGATGGATGCACAAAGAATCGCATCCTCGAATGGAATTGAGACAAGATGCGCATGCCTTGATGAAATTCAGGTTGATGAGATCAAGAATCACGAATATATTTTGATCATATGTAGCACCTGGGGCGATGGTGAACAGCCTGACAATGCACAAGACCTCTACGACTCCATGCAAGACATTGACGAGAATGAATTGAACGGAACTCATTTTGCAGTTCTTGCGCTCGGTGACACTGCCTTCGATCTGTTTTGCGAAGCTGGAATTCAATGGGACCAGTTGCTTGAGGAAAAGGGATCTTCACGATTCTATGAACGACTTGATTGTGACACGGACTATGAAGACGATGCTGAAGAGTGGCTCGAGGTCGTTTTGAATAAGATTGCCTCCACCATCAATGCCTGATACTCGGAAGTTAAGGTTCAGCAGACGTTCAATTTCGTCGGCTGAGGATGAAAATAACGCCAACAAGGAGGAGGAAACCACCAGCGAACATCGTCAGGGTTGTATCGTCTGCGAGGCCAAAGAATCCTTGTTCTGGCTCACCAGTCACATCGAACTGTTGGTTGACTCGCCCGATGACACCAATTTCCTCAGGTTGGACCGAGAGCGTGAAGTCAAATGTGTCCGACAATTCTGCCCCATACGGCGGTTTTATTTCCACGGTAATTAGCATGATTTCGCCTTTCTTGAGCGAGCATTCAAGGCTTGAGAGTGTAATCTGATTACAATCTGAAGGACCTATGAGTTTCAACTTCCATCCGCGCATGTTATCGGATGTGAAGATCTCTGTTTGAGTCTCTACGTTGCCATCGTTGCGGATTTGTACGGTGAAGGAGTAACTTTCCGGGTAAACCAAATCGAACGAAGTGGTTTCAGGTTCGATAATGTTCAAATCGAAGATTTTCTGAACGCTCAACGACACCGTTGCTTGTCCTGTTCGGTTGGCTGCGTTGGATTTACTCGTAACAACGATGTACAAATTACCGCCCTCACCGGTGAGTGTGGCTTGATTGACTTCGACCTTGAGCTCGAGATACATCTCGTAAGGCCGTACGCTGTATCCTTGACTCAGATTGAGGGTGAACAACATCTCGGAAAGCATGGCATCCTCGGTGTTCTCAAGGTAAGGGCTTCCCGAGGCATCCAAGACGAACGCACTGTTGTTTTCATCCCAAATTCCAAAACCAAATGGAACACTTATCTCGTTGTTTGAGGCTATTGGTAGTCCTTTGGAGTAAACAGTACGGGTTGCGATACCGTTCAATCCCGTCAGTTCAAGAACAGCAGTATCGTCACCGTTGCCCATGTTACGAATCCACATTCCGATGGTTTCCTCATCGCCAGGAGCAAGGATCAATTCGCCAGTGCGGCCATCGAGACCTCCTTCTTCGAGACGGACATCCATGGCGTAATCTCTGGTTGTGAGGAACGCAGTAAAACGCAATTCGCGTTGATTATCGGGGATGCCATCACCATCGTCGTCAATGCTGTTTGAGTCGCCTTTGTTGGTAATGCGGACGGTGAATGTCGAATATTCGTCGCTGTCCGTCACTGTTGCGATGAAGAACAACTCCTTCGTGGCTTGGGCATCGACTGAAATTTCTGTGAATCTGTTACCTGCCTCATCTTCAAAGAAGTATGCCCAGGATGGTGACGCTGTTTGTTGAATGACGGTGAGTCGGAAACTGTCCTCAACGTTACCAGTGTTCTCAATGTCAAATGGGAACTTAACTTCATTCCCGTTCTTACCTGTCTGCGTAAGGGCGACTGAATTGGCCTCAAAGCCATGCACAGCTGCAACAGAAACGGAAAGAGTGACCTCATCGTAAGGCTCTCCGCCACTGGTAGGGGCGACGGCAAGGTCGATGTTCACAACTTCCGTTGCTAGCGCATCGTCTGGTAATGTTACCGTGACATCAACCGTCTCTTTTCGGTTCGGCGTGTGCTTCGAGTCGAGTGTGACAAGGGTTTCTTCCAATTCCACAGTCCATCCACTTGGTAGCGCAGATGGGGAAATTCGGAACGAGTCGACACCGTTTCCTGTGTTTTCAACAGTCACTGAAGTCGTAGCAGATGTTCCTGGTTCAATGTTGTTCAATTGCGAAGAAACCATCGAAATGGTTGCACCATACGACTGGCCAACGATAATGGTCAGTTCAGCATCACACTTGACCTGAGTTCCGTCTTTACCCTGGATAAAAACGGTCTGCTCCTCACCCGCATTAACAGAATCATCTGGATTCACTTTCAGACTGAATGCCTTGGTTCCAGTTCCACTGTAGGGGAGGAGGCCACTTGATCCACCAACGAAGGAAACCCACGCTTCTTTCGGCCCAGCAGCGTCTGCCCGGATGGTCCAGTCGGAATTTCCTCTGTTGGTGAATGTCGCAGTTACCGTATCCTCGCCTCCGGGTTGCACGTTGATGGATGTTTTCGAAAGAGAAAGGCTGCATTCCTTGAGAATTGGAACCGTGATATCGAATGTTTGCGCATCGCTCGTGTTGCCAGTTGGATCTTGTGTTACTGTACC
>DUJC01000056.1:2957-3992 GCA_013330015.1 Candidatus Poseidoniaceae archaeon
GTGACTTCCCAGCAATACTTGTCCGCCTCTTGTTCGTTGGTAACACCGAGCGATATCGTCACCTCTTTTGTTTCATCAGGGTCGACTGAAACCGATGATTCTGATAGTCCAGGGGACAATGAATCTGGATCTGAACATCCTGAGGCAGAGTTGTCCTCTTCAATAACAAGATTCACAGTTGCTTGTTGCTGTCCAGTGTTCTCGACAACAAGTGTCCACTCAGTCGTATCTTCACCACCCCATGTCTTACTTGAAGTAACCATGGATAAATCGACACCGTACAATGCGTTACCTGATCCATCGCCCGCAGTACTTGTGACGGTGGCGGTTTCGGTGGCTGGTTGACCTGGTGGGTCAGGGGGTGTTGGTGAGTCTTGAGCATTCGCAGTCACAGTGGTATCACAGGAGCCTTCAGCATTTTGTGCGAGCGTCACGTTCATTGTCGCCTCTTCATACGACCCTGCATCGATAGCACCAGGGATTTGTGTAATGGTTGAACTGTACGCACTACAATCTTGTTCTGTCCCTTGCGCAGTACTCAATTGAACAGTCACAGGATTTGAGCCGGTATTGTAGACTCGTACAGTGTATTCTCCTGCTTCACCAGGATTAATGGTCTGTTCTGTTGGTGAAACCGTTAGTTGGATGCTTGCGTCACGCGCTTCATCCGCTGAAGCGTTTGGAGCGACGAGTGGTAGCATGGAGAAGACCATCAATGAAATCAAGAATACTGCAAGTCGCTTCTCTTGATTGAACGTCTTCATTGCGAACCCTCCTATTCATCGGGAGGTGTTGACCTATCAAAAGGATGTCCTTTGTTGTTCACGAATCAAGCCAATACAAACTGTTCAGCAGAAGCTCCACAGTTGGCACATTTCTCGACCGATTGGCACGTCGGAGCATCGGCATGATATCGGGCGCCACAACCGGGACAACCTCGCATTGGGCCAAGGATTGGACCACGGCAGGACCAACATGTTGGCGCTTGTTGTTGCTGGACTGGGGCTGCTATCACCGGTACAATTTCTTGCTTCG
>DUJC01000162.1:0-3081 GCA_013330015.1 Candidatus Poseidoniaceae archaeon
GGAACGCTTGTTGTGAATGTCACGGTGATTGGTTGTGAGATGGTCGATGATAGCGACGGCTTGTCGCATGAGGTTCATCAGATCTTCTGGGTACGAACCGCCAAGGTCGTTCTCAGCGAGAACGGCTCCAATGCGCTTGCCAAGGACGAGGCGAGCGTTTGGAACTGCGTGCTTGTCACGAAGGACAATACCGATTTGTGATGTCGTCATGCCCTCTTTTGCATACTTGACAACGAGTGACTCAACTTCCTTAGCGTCCGTGTTGGACCAAGCAGATGCCTCTGTCATGAACGGCTTTGAGGAACCGCTTTTTCCTTTTCGAGATGAATACATTCGTGCCATATGGACCACTCGGAGCAATCTTGCGACCTGCTTGCCCTTCTTAACCACATCGCTTCAACAGGTCATCGCTTCTGATGCATTTTTGCTAAACGACCAGGCGTTCCAGCCCATTCCCAACCTGGAGCGAGTGCTCGTGCGGAACCAATTGCTTCACCGTTCTGCAGGACCAAGACATCCTGGCCGCGACGAATGTTTTGGTCGAACGCATCGATGATACCGAGATGAAGGTCACCTTTCCATTTGATATCAGAACGAAGCGTTACCGTTGGGAGTATGTTCAATTCGGACAACAATGGAATTGCATCCTTACTGAACGAAAAACCTGCTCGATCGAACAACCAAAGAGCGATCTGCTTGCCGTCTTTTTCAATTCTCCAACGTGGAGGTTTTCCACGGATTCGGCAATCGTTCAACCATGCATCACTCCCGTAGAGATACCGCGAAATGCTCTTGAATCGATCTAGATTGATTGACTCACCTTTTCGACGACGTAACTCAGTCGTTTGCTTGCAATGGAGGACTGCATCGGATAGGCGTTGTAATGCTCCTCGTGAACCAGACGAATCACCTTGACGCGTTTCGATAACCTCGATGCCTTCGACTTCGAGGAGGAGACCACTGTGGTTGACGATGCAAGAATAATTGTGGCGCTTCACAAGGGATTCTACCATGCTTTGCACACGATCTCGTTCATCTTGCGTCCAATCACCCGTTACTGGAATGTCGTAGAATCCTGCTGGCCAAACATCTTCAAGATCTCGAGGAACAAGACCGAGTGGTGAGGTGACCATGACCTCATGACACGCATTGCTACCAATGGCATCGATGAATTTTCGATGCGATTTTGACAGGCGATACGGTTTTCTGTCCGAACATGGTAACAGCACCAGAACGTTGTCCAGCCCCTCTGGAGTCTGATAGCGTTGTACCATGAATTCAACCCATGACGCTACTTCGGCATCAAGGTGGCTCTCCTGTGCCATGAATTCGATCGAGTCAAGGCCAGATGGATGGGCCCGAAGTACATCCGATTTTTCGTTCACCAATGCATCGAAATGACGCATGTGCTCAACAAGACGTGGACTGTTGAGGCTCTGTTGTTGAGCAAGACGACGCAAGCTACCTGTTTCGATGGCTGATTGAACAGAACGCAGAGCTTGTTGATAATGATGCAAAGCAACGTCCACACAGAGGGATTCACCTTCGAGAGGTTGCCTCGGGCCAAAAGCGGTCAAAAAGTGATCAGCACTCAGGGCAAATCGAGTTCTTGTGGTATCGAATAAGTCAACTCCAAACCAAGTAAGAACAGCAGCATTGTCTGGGCCACCTAAACCTGGCGTCCACAACAGTGCCCCTGGAAATCGATGCTTGAGCGTTTGAATTGCAGTGACAAGCTTTCCAGGTTGAGCTGCAAGTTGAACAGCGTCAACAAGGACGACAATGTTGGGTTGCATATCGGCATCCAACAGCGATGGATCGTGATGCAAACGTTGCCAAGATACGGGCAGTAGTGGCCCAGAATCTGCGGATTCTCCAGCGTTCGCCTCTTCCAGCGAAGGGGGAAGAACATGACCGACGGATGCTGTCATTTGAGGCCCAGGGCAATCAAACGTTGGTGGCATCAAAGCGAATTGGGTCGAGATGGTCATTTCAGCGGGAATGGTGCGTGTTTGTGTGCAATGAAACGCAGCAAGACCTCTGCACAGATTGTCATCGTCATCCGTTGATATGAGGCTGGGCGTTCGTACAGCAGGCGATGAGCGGTCACCTAAACCCCACACACGGCCATAGCGGTGACGATGAAGAACTGTGCGACCAAGTCCTTCTGCCATGTTGCCTGCTGAGGTGGTTTGTTTTTCAAAGATGCCACCGATTGCGAAGAAAGTGTTGAAAGACTAGGCCTTCGAGGAATCAACATGGAGGATAGCACGACCAGGCACTGGATGATTCCGTTGGTTTTGCTTGGACTTCTTCTTTTGAGTTTCACCAACCTCGTTCACGCTGACGAAGCATCAAGCGAGTTCATCATCGATGGTCGCTTGCAGATGGTCACGCTTGGAACAGGTGAAAGCTACCAGCAAACCATCAACGTCGATGAGGGAGCAATCGTCTCTGTCAACGTTGGTTGCAGTTCATGCCGAGTGCAACTCGATGCAGGAGATACGAGTATTTCATCCCCGACCTCGGTCGCTTTTGAAGCGACTGAGGCAACTTCCGTTCAAATCACAATTTCTTCATCCACTGCAGAGACGGTTTCAACCTCTGTTCTTGTTGCTGAAGATCAGACACATCTCGATCAGCGACCAAGTCCCGATTCAACAATCGAACTCGTCGATTCCTACCGATGCGAGAATCCGAGTGCATGTCTCGATATGCATCGAGGCAATCTCCAAACCATTCTCAACGGAGATTATGCATCGCTTGGTTTCGATGCAGGTGCGGTCAAATCCGATGCTGAGGAATATTTTGGATTCGAAGTTCATGCAGATGAAACCGTTGAATTGACACTCCATCACGCCTCCGATTCGATTCGGTTTGATTTCTACATGCAGACTGAAACAGAGGAACAACTTTTCGATGCCGTGATTGAGAGCATGACCGCAACAAACCCAAACACCTTGGAGGAAACGGTTTACTTGGACATTGTAAAAGATGGCAGAATCATCGTCAAAACATCAACTGCTGCCCAATTTTCAGCTTATGCCATTCAGCGTACGATTCATGACGCACAACTGACCA
>DUJC01000162.1:3518-5531 GCA_013330015.1 Candidatus Poseidoniaceae archaeon
GACATTACTGCAAGCGTTTCGCTACGCATTGGTGACGCATGGGTTGCTATGCCAGAGGTCTTTGTCCAACAAAACACTGTAGAGCGAATCTACGTCTATCCGAACACGACGATGGCAATGCTCAACATCGAAAGCAGTGTACATTGGGTTGATGTCGTTTTGGAATCGACAGCAGATGGCAATACAACAAGCGACGCTCCAGCCTATCGCCCATCGAGTCCTGATGAAACCAATTGGCCAACTCTCTACGCAGAGAATACCGCAGACTATTCTGGCGAACTGACCTTAGCAACAATGGATACATCCGATGTGTACCTCATTTCAGTTGATGGTTGGGTTGATTCTGAACATCGACTCCACATCGTTATCGATGGTAACAGTCCAGACCTTCGAGGTGTTGTTCAAGAGTTGGACCAGGAAACAATGGAGGTGCTGTCAGAACACGAACTGTCTCCCGATCTCTTCACGTACGACATGAATCTGTACATCACTTTGGGGCCAGGATTGCATTTCATTGAGTTCTATCACGTCAACGATTCAATCCTCCAAGATCAGAACTGGGGCAACGACCTTCAGCCACTGGAGTACAACATTGATATCACGAAAGTAACCACTGAAATTGGTGAAGAACCATGGTTTGCCCCATCCGATGAAGCAAAGTTTTGGGGGACCACTGTTCGTTGGATTCTCGGGCTTGGCATGATGCTGCCGGCCGTTTATCTCGTGTATGCTATGCAAAAGACTCGACGTAATGCGGCTCGTATTGGTGCGATGAAACAGCGCCTAGCTATGTTAACAAATCTACTCGATGAAGGAACCAAATCACCGGAACAAACACGAAAATCATTGGTTCGTTCTTTGGAAGCAGTAGCAACCCTTCCATGGGAATCCGCGATCGCTTCATGGGGTGAACCCCAACGTTCCTACACAACCGACGGAACGTCTATTGCAGTGTGGAATCTTGATTCACGTCTGGCAAAATCCCAAGGCAATTGGCCACTCCTTGTAGGTTTGAACACAGAAAATGAAACGTGGGACATTGCCGCATTCCGCTTTGATGCACCATACGGTCAAGCATTGTCTGTCGAACATGTTGAACCACGACTATTGCATCAAGGAGAGGAAGTCTTTGTCGACACCATTGCCAAAGGAACGACAATTTTCCTGACCATTGATCTCGCAGGAGAAGCGACACAAGTCGATGTTGAACTGAATGGCCATGTCGATGGTGTACCAAGAGGGATGAGGATTCCTACTGCGTTGACCCGATTTGGAGAAGAAGAATAATCATTCATTCGCCCTTCGCTCGGATGCATCGTCAAGGATTCGTTGCACCTGATCACTGGGATTAAGGCTTGATTTCATCGATTCAAGTTGCTTCTTATCCGCCTTCGAAATCTTATCAGGAACGTGAAGTTTGAGCAAAACAACCACGTCACCGCGACCACTTCTGCGCATATGGGGTAAACCTCGTTTCTTGATTTCAAGGGTATGACCTGCGGATGAACCCGCTGGAATCACGATATCGAGTTTCTTCCCATCGATGTGGTCAATACTGATCTTCGTCCCCAACATCAAATCTGGATAACCAAGTGGGAGCGACATAATCAAATCCGAACCGTTTCGTTCGAACCAAGGGTGTGTGAGTACTTCGATCTCGATAAGGAGATCGCCATGCTGGCCTTGACCACGTTCCGCAGGTTGTCCTTGACCTCGCAAGCGTAGACGCGTGCCGTGTTCTGCTCCAGCCGGCACATTGAATCGAATGGTTTTCTCTTCGACGCGATGGCCTCGACCAGAACAATCAGTGCACGGTGAATCGATCATCGAGCCACTTCCTCCACAATCGCGACAGTCTTGAACAACTTCGTTGACAAATGGACCTATCTGTTGTCGAACCCTTACTCGACCTTGGCCTTGACATTGTGAGCAGGTCGTTGTTTTGCCATCCTTGGCTCCAGAACCTGAACAGGTCTTGCACTCTGCAGGCAAATCGAGTTCAATCGATTCTTC
>DUJC01000162.1:5928-9524 GCA_013330015.1 Candidatus Poseidoniaceae archaeon
TACGGCCGCGACCGCCACCAAAGAATCCCGAAAAGAAATCTCCTCCGAGGAGATCCTCCAGATTGATGTTGAATCCACCTCCAGAGAAACCTCCAAAGGGATTCCCAGCAGGACTGTCATGACCGAATCGATCGTAGTGAGCACGCTTGTCTGAATCCGAGAGAACGGCGTAAGCCTCCTGAATTTCTTTGAATTTTTCCTCAGCATCAGGCTCTTCGCTTCTATCTGGGTGATAGCGTCGAGCGAGTCGCCTGAATGCATTCTTCAGATCTTTTTCTGTCGCTGAACGCTCAACATCGAGAACTTCGTAATAGTCTCGTTTGTCTGCCAGCGTTCCACCCAATCGATGCCAACAGGCGCTCCACTAAAACCTCACGTTGAAATTAAGCAGAAAGTGTGGCACCACAGGATTGGCAGTAGCGTTCGGCCGGCGGATTACTTGCACCACAAGCAGGGCAGCCCCCAGTTGCAAAGCCTGTCATCGTCTGAACGCTTCCTCCACTCAACATGGCCAAGTCTTCGATGGACTCTTTGCGCTGGAAAGGAATGGATGGAGTTTCAATGTTGGTTGTAGAAATGATTCCACCACCATCACTCATTGTCGTCATGGTCAAGTTGTCATTTGATCGTGTATCAGACATTTCTTCTTTGATAGGAGCAACTGGACGTTGGGCAATAACCGGCGTTTGCTGTGCATTTGAACGTAGGCGTGAAAGGCGCTTATCTTCACGTTCCGAAGCTGTATCCCTACCAAACAAGCCATAGATTCCATCGATGATGTTGTCCATCCAACTCGCTTGACGAACAGAACCAACCGTTGAGTCAACCATCTCGTCCATTTCCGCACCGTCTCCACTCATGCGCCGGGTGGCTTTCTGAACGAATCCCTGCTCTGTGAGCATCTTTACATCCGAGGTCACGTCCCGGTCTAATTCAAGTTCAGGCGCTTCACGACCGAATGAGCCAATGGTTGAGTTCAGTTGTTCTTTGTTGATCTGCGTGTCCTCTTGCAGTGGGGTTTCCTTATCCCAAACTCCTTTTGCTTCAGCATCGTAGACATGCTTCATTTTCTTCATGATTTCAGAACGACGGAATTCATGGTCCTTGGTGACGCGTGTTCGCCTCATGAGCATGAATCCAATGAGGAATCCAAGACCATACCACACAGTGGAATAGACCCAAGAAAGTGAGAGGATGTCTGCTAATGGCGTGACAATTACATGGAGTGCTCCCATAACCAGCAAAGGTAAGGCAAACAGTCCAACTGAGGAGGATTGTCTACTTGCCATAACCTTGACTCGTTCGTTTTCTTCTTATGCATTCGCCTTGGTTGTTTCATCAACGGTCCCGTGACGCACGACCTTTTCGAATCAACCCATCGAATAAGCCAATCGTAAAACCTGTGTGAAGAATCAACAGACAGTATGGAACACCAAGAACATGCGAAGGTCCATTCTTTGCAGATAGGAGACCTGAGAGGAGCAAGACGGTCCCATATGCTCCAATCAACATCATCGACCACATTGGATTGAACAACAACAGCACAGATGTGGCAATGAGGCCAAACAGAGGTAATAACTCGCGTATGACGAGGCGACGCGGGTGCTTAAGCAGCACTTTGGTTCGCCAGAAACCATAGCGATGACTCATCAAAAACCACGACCTAAACGATGTTCTGCGTCGCATTTTTGCGACAGCGTTTGGAGTTCGGCATAAAGCGTATCCCGCCTTGAGCAATCGCATGCTCAAATCACTGTCCTGGCTTGTCAGAAACGATTCATCCCAACCACCAACGTCTTCCAATGCAGAACGCAAATGCAAGGCAAAAGCAGGGACATTGGTTTTCCCTTCCTCATGGAAGTGAGCGAATTGTCCTGTGCCACCTCCCAATGGGCTGCTTAGTGTTGCATCGATGATTGATTCAACCGTATTCTTTGTCGAATCATTACCCACTACACGACAGCCAAGTCCTGCAAGCCGGTCATGTTTGGATTCGAGACGTAACCATGCTTCTTTCATTTGAACGAGATGATTTCGTCCAATCTCAATGTGACCATTGAATTCGAGCACGTGTGTGATGCTGTCCGGGAGGTGTTGCAGTGCCAGATTTCGTGCATGTGGCACGAATCGAGCTGGATTTTCCAATAGATGAATCGATGGATGCTGGATTGGATCAAGTCCTTCACTAATCTTCTGAACAATCTCCTTTGTTGCATCCGTGGAACCTCCATCAAGGACGAAAATCGTGTGCTCGTTTGCTGGAAGAGATTGGTCGATGAGTGATTGAAGGCACGATTCGATGTATTGTTCCTCATTCAGAACAGGCAGCACTGTCGCCAGCCATGGTTCTGTTGCGCCCATAGGCTGCTCTGTAGCAAATCTGTTTTGATACTTCACATTCACAAGCAGGTTGAAAAGCCGTTTCCTTGTCCTGGCAGCATGGACCTCAAACCGTTGACCTACAACGGACGAGACGAGGGTATCGAGATTGCATTGCGTACAACACTCCGTCCAGGAGATGACCCAAAAAATGTCACAACGGCGATACAGACACTGTTTCCTGATGCAGTTGTTGCCGATGTAGATACGCAATCATTTCCTAGCGAGCAATTGGTTCCCATAGAATGCAAACATCTCTCCTTTGAAGTATTTTTACAACAATTACGTCAACAGTCGATTCTTGACACTGCAATGGATGCAATGGGTAAGAATTTGAATGATCAAAAAACCACGTTCAGAATTTCTCGATTGGCAGCATTTGCAGGTAAAATTGCTTTTTCGTACGAAGAAGCACCCTTGGGAGGATGTTTTGAGATTCACCTCGAAGGCATGGGCCTTTCCGATTGGATTGAGGCGTGTACATGGCACTCAGGACGTCAAAGTGTTCCACGACAATTGCATGATGATGCAGCAATGGATGAACGTGGCGATGCATCAACGTGGCATCAGTAACGTCCTTTGAGAAGATCTTCAACGATCGGAATGTCGGCTTCAAGCCAGTCGAGATTCAACCCTTCTGATGATGAAATCCACTTCATCTCACTATGAACGGACATCTGGAGGTCATCCAAATGATCTGTTTCGACAAGGTATCCGTGAATCTCAACGTGCAAGAAAGGATATGTGTGCGTCCAAATACCTGCTTTCTTGATGATGCTTGCTTTGACACTCAGTTCTTCCTGGAGTTCACGTAACAATGCGTCTTCAGGGGATTCATCTCGTTCAACTGTTCCACCCGGAAATTCCCACTTGCCAGGTTTGGGTTCATCCTCGCCACGCTTCATCGCTAGGAAACCACTTTCTGAGGTGAAGATTCCTGCAGCAACCTGTATTGATGGTTTGTAGAGCATGTGCGCAAGAACACTACGAACGAGTTTGGACGCTTCCTTCACGGACAAATATTCAACCGATGGAAGATGGAGAAAGAGACAAGGAATTGCAAATTTATGGCTTTGAAGCGCCTCAAGTGTGCGATAGTAGGTTTCATTGCAAATGTATCGTCCAGCGTCGTTCGATAATTCGATGTCAATCTCCCAATCTTCAGCACCCCACTTCTTGACCGGTACAGCGGTTTTCAAATCACCAGTTCCACTGAG
>DUJC01000161.1 GCA_013330015.1 Candidatus Poseidoniaceae archaeon
AGTTGCGAGTAGAGCAGAGGAATTGATTCCTGTCGAGCCCGCCAGTTACCGTTCTTGGAGACGAATGCAGGTAGACCAACATGGAGCACTTGCAGTGGGTGGAAGGTTCCGCCAGGCCATCGATCGCCGCGTTTGTTTGGCGTTTCTTGAGCCCAGATGCGGTCATGAACAAGTTTCGGAGCCACAGCCATTCGCTTGCCGCGCTTCCACCATGAAAAGCCAGCATCTGCCAATTGACACTGTTCCATGACAATGGCGGCTTCTGTCTCTTCAGCAGCATGGACGGTGTGGCGATTGGTTCCCGGCTTGTCAAGAAGGCGTGACTCCCATCCGGATTCTTCTCGTCGCTTAGCCAGTTTATCGATGAACGTCTTCGCAATGCCTTCTGGTGTGGCATCTTCTCGATGTCGCAACAAGGCCACATAGAATCCTCCCGTATTGTTGTCCATTGGATACAATCGACGCGTCTTTGGCAAGGCTGCAAGCAGTTCTTGCTCTGTAGGCGGCATGTATCGCTCATCAAAGAACGGAACATCTTGGGGTTGTTCTGGGACCTTCCCGTACTCATCGAGTGGTACCCACGAGGTCAAACCTTGATGCCAAACCAAGCCTTCAACGTTGGATTCATCGATCTCAACAACCTCCATCCATGGGCACTTGCGAACCAGTTCTGCGATGACAGCCTCGTTTTCGACAGGGTCAATGGAACAGGTCGAATAGACCATCGTACCACCAGGTCGAAGCAACTGCGCTCCTCTGGAAGCAATGTCAACTTGCAACTGGAACATGGTTCGTCCACCTTTTGGTGACCAACTCCACCACACGTCCTTGTTCTTGCGGGACGTCGCACTTCCCGTGCACGGTACATCAGCAACGATGGCATCGAAGCCGGGTTTGGGAATGCGTCCAACGTGACGACCATCGTGTTGGGTAATCATGACATTGTGGAGTGACAAACGTCCTCGGTTGCTGGCGAGCATGTTGACGCGTCCAGAGATTGGTTCGTTGGCAACAACCACGCCACTTGGCCCCATACGTTCTGCTGCATGGGTCGCTTTCGAGCCGGGTGCTGCACAAAGGTCGAGCAAGAGTTCGTCCTGTTGTGGATCAAGAACCAGAATTGGAAGCATACTGGCCGCTTCTTGTCGAGTTACGCGCCCTGTATCGTGAAGCAAGGCGAGCAGTTCTCGTGTTCCATCGCGTGGAGCTTGTCCTCGAGCAAATGGAAGTTGGTATGCTTCGTTACCTACCGACCAAGTGATTTTCTTTGCACCCATCTCGAGGAGTTGCTCTCGCGTCCATTCCATATCGTAGTGGTTCATGGTCAAGCGAAGCGTTTCTGGAAGTGGTTGCGTTGCAATGCCAATCCATTCGTTCCGGTCGATTCCAAGCGATTCGGCAAGACCGGTGAGCGGTGCAATTTCTGCTTGGGCGAGGAGACCGTCCTCACCACTGCGCTCGCCCATACCGGTCCCTGAAGACGCGCCCCTTTGTGTCTTACGAAGCCGTTAGCATCATAGCGCGAGAATGTGTGGTCCGTTCATGCTGGGGGATGACATGCCTTGGTTGGTCCCGTTGTTCTTCGGGTCCATCGCCATCTGGATGTTCCCCAAATCGGTGGAAACCTTTGCTCGTAACAAGAGTGAATCTCTGCTTCGAGCGTTACGATGGCTTCCATTCGCTCTGCTTGCTGTCATTATCTCGCTACGTATCTCTGCTCTCTTCTCGCACGACACTTCACACATTGAGGTGGCAGCCTACTTGGGCAGTGCGTCGACCTTGACCGAGCGGCTGCATGTCTTGTTTGCTGGTGATGGATTGGTGGAGTGGATGGTCCTGCCATTCGTCTATTTGTTTGCATGGAACGGACAAGGCTCGCGCCAATCGTGGACGGTTGAAGGATTGCAGAAACTCAAGCGAACCTTGGCGCTCATGCTGTTGATTTCGTCGACGTTGGTCTTCGATGATTCGGCCTACATTGCGCCAGAAACGCTCCCATTAATCTCGATGCCTGCTCCACAGGTCGATCTGTGGAGCGTTGTGTTCCTCGTTCTGGTGCAATGTGTTGTCATCACAGGCCTGCTCAATGCCCATGCACCACAGAGAGGGTTACGGCACTATCAGCAACGCCTCTATCTTCCACTATCGCCACTGCTTCTAACCGCCTTTGTCTATCTGTTCATGGCGTATCTTGACTCTGGTGTGTTTGATGCTTCTTGGTGGAGCAATCCTAGACAAGATGATCAGACAGCAACGTTGTGGTTATGGGTGATTGTTGCCTTCAATCTCCACGTGTTTTCGGCCCCACATCGAGACATCGATTCACATCTTGGCGCTGGTAACGGTCGAAGCAAAGCGCTCGCTTGGAGCATTGGCGTGAGCGTTGCTCTTCTGTTGCTGGTTACAGCTTTGTTGATGCACGACCAACAGACACCGGATGCGACATCTGTACGCTCTTCGTTGTGGCTTGTGGGCTGGATGTGTGCTTTGATGGCAGGCGTGTTGCTGCTCCCGTTCCTTGGATTTGATGATGGTTCACGACCTGAACTGAATTGGGTTCGTTGGAGCTTGATGTTCGGACCACTGTTCTGGTTTCTTATGTTTGAGCATGCTCCGTTCCTCGTCCTCGGTGCATGGTTCGCCATCATGGCAACGACGCCCCTGTCTTGGACAATGGAATCATCTGCACCCTCGCCTCCTGTTTACCAAATGGCCACGATTGCACTGCTGGCAACAATCACGCTGGCTGTGGTCTTGTTGAGTGGTGAAGGCTTGCGCTACGCTCTCCCAATTGGCGCTGGTCTGTGCGTGTTTTCATCCATGCTCAACCTACGTCACGCAACGAGAAGCCGTCAATGATGTTCAAACATAAGCATGGCATGGGCAAGGCATGGGCGCAAAGCGTGAGGACGGACATCTTCCGTTTCCAATGCCGATGCGTCCGTATGCCATCTCACAAGAATGGCGTGACTTGACCTTCATGCATTGGAAGGTTGACGCTGAACGGCTCCAACCACATCTTCCGAATGGATTGGAAATCGATCGATTCGAAGGAGAAGCCTACGTTGGCGTGATCCCGTTCATCATGAAGAACGTACGACCACGAGGATTACCGGCTGTACCTGGTATCTCTACGTTTGCTGAATTCAACGTACGCACGTACGTTGTCAAGGACGGTCAACCAGGCGTTTTCTTCCTCACATTGGATGCTAAAAGCATGGTAACGTGCTTCCACGCGCCTCGTGCCTACGGTCTTGCTTACCGATATGCAAAAGCCAAGGTCAAGCCAAATGGAGACGTCTTACAATGGCATTCGCGTCGTTCAAGCGATGGTGCAGAATTGCGAGGATCATCGAATGCAAAGGGTTCGATGCGATCGTCTGAACCTGATTCGTTGGAATACTTCCTTTTCGAGCGTTATTGTCTGTATACCGAACATGACGGTTGCCTCCGTCGAGCCTATGTGTACCATCAACCATGGTCTTACCAGGATGGTGAAGTCCGTCTTGAAGCGAACACGTTGCTTGAATCTTACAACATGGGGCTGGACGTTCTTTCCCCAGATTTGATTCATTTTTCCAAAGGACTTCCTGTTAAAACGTGGCCGATTGAAGTTGCAGAACGTATTGATGTAAACGATCGACGGGATTTCCTGTTCTTGGATGGAGATTGTGGTCTCTGTCATCGTCTTGCGACCTTCATCGACAAACGTCTTGCTCGAGGCAAGCAGTTGGGTTATCGACCAATCCTTCACGAGGATGCACAGCGAGTGATTGAAACGCTGCCAGCGAAGTTGCGCGATGCTGATTCTGTTTATTTGATTCGAAATGGGAAGCCCTTCATTCGTTCAGCTGCAGGAATTCGTTGTGTCTTGTACATGCGTTGGTACTACAAGATGTGGTTCCCAGTGTTGTGGTTGATTCCATTACCACTGCGTAACATTGGTTATCGTTTGATTGCAAAATACCGTCATATGTTCTTCAAACGTCCATCAGAATGTTTGTTCCGTGTGGATTGATACAATATCCATTTGAAATTGACCGTTTCATGAACAATCTTGTCGCGCTTGTTATATGCGAGATGGCGATGCAACAACTAGAAATCTTCGGATTTCTGGATGGGATGGGAATGAGCAGAGCGTTTCGCGCAGGCGTTGAAAAAAATCGTAGAATCAAAGCACCAACACGACAACGTCGTTGGCAACCACTTCGAGACCTTGCAGGCTTAGAAGCCCGTAGCAAGA
>DUJC01000182.1:0-590 GCA_013330015.1 Candidatus Poseidoniaceae archaeon
ATGAACTCAACATTTGGCTACATGGATGACACGTTCACATATCATCGGCGAACGCTGGAGCAACCTGCGGAACTCGTAACCCTCCAAGGTAATCTCGCACGACATCAAGACGGCTCGGCGTTCACACACCTCCATGCCACATTCGCTGACGATGATTTCGTAACACAATCAGGACACATGTTCGAAGCAACTGTTTTCGTCGTAGCAGAGATTCACATGCGAATCATGTCAAACATTGTTATGACGCGTTGCCCAATGGTTGATGGAGAGTTTGTTGAACTTAAACTGCAAAATCATGAACCTTAAATGGGGTCAAGGCGGTGGTAAAACATGGCTCAGGATGGTGAAGATTCCACACTCAATCAGAGTCGCGTAGCATGGTTGGCGGAACAAATCGCCTATCATTCGGACTTGTACTACAACCAAGCGAGAAATGAGATTTCAGACGTTGAATTTGATGCTTTATGGGACGAACTTAAGCAACTCGACCCTGATCATCCGCAACTGCGACGCGTTGGAGCTGAAATTGATCCTGGCACGATTAAAGTCGATCACATGTTCCCAATGCTTTCGCTGAACAAAGGAACCAA
>DUJC01000182.1:930-11544 GCA_013330015.1 Candidatus Poseidoniaceae archaeon
AATGAGGATATTGCGCACTTTGTCAAAGAGTCTTCACTTGAATCGACACGATTCATCTCGCAACCAAAACTGGATGGTTCCGCACTTTCTCTCGAATACAGGAAAGGTCGGTTGGTTCGAGCTGCAACAAGAGGAAGTGGCGACCGAGGTGAAGACGTCACCAAGAATGCGCGCAAGGTCGAGAATGTACCGCATACGCTCGGTACGGAGGTTGATGTTCACATCCGAGGTGAAGTCGTAATGCGAAAGTCCGTCTTTGAGGAAAAGTATCGCGATATTTCTCCAAATCCAAGAAACCTTGCAGCGGGGGCACTTCGTCAAAAAAAGGCGGATGGAAAAGCAGATGCAAGCGACTTGGTCTTTTTGGCATACGATGCGAAGTTTCCGATTGAAGCATCCCGCCACCCTGATTCGGAATCACCACCAAGCGATCCATTCGATAGTCTCCTTCTTGAGTGGCTGAACAACGTGGCTGGTGTCATACCAGCGCCTTGGGTTGTCCATGATTCGGATACAGAAGGTGCTTCCATTGAATCACTCTGCAAAGAGACCGAAACTTGGAGTAGGGAACGAGAGGCCTATGGCTTTGAAATCGATGGACTCGTTATCAAAGTTGATGATCTCGAAAAGCGAGATTTGCTTGGTATGACGGCACATCATCCTCGCTGGGCGCTTGCATGGAAGTTTCCTCCAGAAGAAGCAACATCGGTCCTCCTTGATGTTGACTGGCAGACAGGTAGAACGGGCAATATCACACCAGTTGCACGCATTGCGCCACAACGCGTTGGTGGCGTGACAGTAGAGAACACCACCTTGCACAATCTTGGCGAAGTTGAACGATTAGGTATCCAAATCGGAGATAAGGTTCGAATTGTTCGTCGCGGTGATGTGATTCCGAAGATTGAAGCGAGCCTTGGACCTGCAACGCAACACGACATCGATGGCCGAGTGCATGCTGATGGGGAACCATTCCAAGGCGAGCTGCCACAACGGCGGAGGATTTCGCCGCCTGAAGACTGTCCTGCTTGCAACGGGCCAGTCGAGATTGAAGGAGCATTCCTTCGTTGCACAGATGTTCAATGTACAGCACGACTGGGTCGAAGCATCCTCTACTATTGCCGAGCACTCGAGATGGATGGTATTGGAGAAAAACTCGTTGAGCAACTCATCGATGAGAATCTCATCTCAAGCATCGCTGATTTGTATCGACTTGACGAGCGTATGTTGCTCTCACTGGATCGGATGGGCCAAAAGTCAGCAGACAAGGTTCTCAATGAGATCAAAAAGAGTCGTTCGATGACCTTCTCAAAGTTCCTTAGTGCTCTTGGTTTACCAGGCATTGGACCAGAACTTGCAACAGCAATTTCGAATCACTTCAAAGACCCAGAGCAACTTCTAGCATGGGTTGACGACAGTCTCGCAGACAACTCTCAAATGTTGGAATTAACCTCTATCGAGGGCGTTGGCGAAATCGTTGCACTCCAATTACGGGATGGAATCCATCTTCGGAAAGCATTCATCACCGACCATCTTGTGTTTCTAACGATTCAGCAAGAGAAACTGGTCGAAGCTGGTGGCCCACTGGAAGGCATGACCTTCTGCGTAACTGGCACACTTTCCGAATCGAGAAAGAGCATTCAAGCACGAATTAAGGCCGGTGGCGGAAAGGTTGTTAGCAGTGTTTCTGGAAATCTATCCGTGCTCGTTGCAGGCGAAAATGCTGGATCGAAACTTGCCAAGGCAGAAAAATTGGATGTCCAAGTTTGGGATGAGAAAACCCTGCTGCAACGATTATCAAGGACGACTACAGATCCTGAAATCAAACCTTCTGCGACGCAGCCAACACTGTTTGATTATTGAGAAATATTCTGTCGTTAGGAACGAACATTCATAACGAGTATAGCATAAAATCCGCCCATGCAACTGAAAGCCATTCTCCTCTCCGCTGTTGTTGTAATGGTCACGCTTACACCTGTTATCGAAGCGTATTCAAGTGGCAGGCACTTTTCATCTTCTTCAGGCTGTGGTTGTCATGGAGGAAGTTCTTCATCAGTCTCTATTTCTGAGAACTTCCCATCGGGCTATACACCTGGTCAAACCTATTCGATTCAGGTTTCAGTTTCGGGAGGTGTATCAGGCACACACGGTGGCTTCAACGTCGAGGTATCCAAAGGAACGCTTTCAACAGGTGGTAATTCTGGCGTCAAAGTCAGTGGTAAATCCGTCACGCACACGAACAAAGCAAATCGTGCATGGAGTTTTGATTGGACTGCCCCTACTTCAGGAAGTGGTACAGTCACGGCCGGAATCGCTGGTATGACGGCGAGTGGGGGAGGAACAAGCGGAGACGCTTGGACTACAACATCCGTGACCATAACGGAGACAGTTGTTGTTTCCAACAATCCACCAACAGCATCCAATGTCCAGGTTTCACCATCGAGTCCTACATCAAGTGATGCCATCACATTGTTCTACACATTTTCCGATCAAGACAGTGGCGATACCGAGTCGGGGACGACAATACACTGGTCTCAGAATGGGGCGCATCAATCACAATTCGACGGTATGATGACAATTTCAAGTACATCCATCTTGAAAGGCGACAGTTGGCAAGTTGCTGTAACACCGAGCGATGGAGAGGATTTTGGAGCAACCGTGAATTCGAACACAGTTACAGTGTTGAATTCTCTTCCTTCGATTTCCTCTGTTACAATATCACCATCAAATCCGACTGTGGATGAAGATCTCACTGCATCAATTTCAGGTGAAACAGACAACGATGGTGATACACTTGCCTTTGAGTATCGTTGGTATCTCAATGGCGCCTTGCAAGACGGACTTGATGATCTCACAATCGTACCGTCGCTAGCAACACGGGCTGATGATGTCTGGGAGGTTGAAGTACGTGCTCATGATGGAGAAGGACATTCCCCTTGGATCCGTTCCGATACGATTTCTGTTACAGGGGATACTTCGAACAATGCACCGACCGTGGATTCCATCACCATTTCACCCCCGAATCCGAAAACACTTGACACTCTTGTGGCTTCCTCAACCTCTTCCGATGCAGATATGGATTCGATTGTTGATACGCAATATCGCTGGTCGAAGAACGGTATCATGACAACAATTTCGACATCAACAATTGATTCAACCATGACGACAAAAGGCGATCTATGGACTGTTGAAGTTCGGGTAAATGACGGTACAGAGTGGTCGTTGTGGACGACATCCTCGAGTCTTGAGATACTGAACACTGCGCCATCATTGGATTCTGCAACCATCAGCATGAACGAAGCCGCTACCGATGAAAATGTGACCGTGATAGCATTGATGAGCGATGTCGATGGTGATCAAACAACCATGAGCATCACCTGGTACCTTGATGGAGTGATCCAATTGGAATACGACGATCAAGCAACGCTTCCTTCTTTCGCCACAAACAAAGGCGAATTATGGACTGCAGTCGTACAAGCGAATGATGGCGAAGCAACAAGTTCCCAAAGCGAAACACTCTCAGTAGCGATTATAAACTCGGTTCCGATTCTTTCTGTCTCTCTCGAAAATGTAACTTCTCAAGACAATCTTCTCCTTCAAACATCTATCTCTGACATCGATGATGACGTCACCGAAGTTTCAACCATTACTTGGTTGAGAAATGGGTTCAGAGAAGGTTCACTGGATGGCGCAACGATTGTTCCATCCTCATACCTTGGCCCGGGACAAGAATGGAGTGTTGAAGTGAATGTTACGGATGGTTCATCATACGTCCTCTCAACAGCTTCCATTATTGTGGAGAATACGCCTCCTAGCGCGAGGATTTCTGTGCTCACGGATGATCTCTATGCAGGTGAACGAGTCATACTATCTGGCTTGGAATCAACCGATCCAGACAATTCCATCGTCCGATATCAATGGATTTGGATGAATGGAGCATCTTCAGGAGTTGAGGCTTCATTCCTTATGCCAGTGAGTGGTGTTGTTGAGGTATCGCTCACAGTCATTGATGAATCAGGAGCAACGAATACGACTTCACTGACCATCGAGCCGATTTCGGCGTTGGCATGCCCAAATCTCACTCAAACAGTATCTGATACCAATGTTCAACTCGATTGGACGTGGGTTTCTTCAGTTTCATCATCCTTTGAAATCTCGAGAAACGGTGTTGTCGTTGGTGTGACCAATGACACAACATTCACCGATTCACCGAATGTTTTGGGGGTCTCAAATTACGAGATTCAAACACTAATTGGCGATCGTATACTCGAATCGCCCTGTCAATCACCTTCAGTTAGTGTCGAAATCGATGCAGCGACGATTGAGTTTGATGAGGGCCCATCTGCCGTTGCGGGCTTGGGTTTGGGTTCAGTCTATGTCATCGTTGGAATACTGCTGTTCGTTGCGAGTCTGTTACGTAGAGGTGAGGAACAATGAAGCAGAAGTTGGTTCTTCTTCTTGCGTTATCCCTGCTTGTTCCACTTCACGTGAGTGGTAATCCAGGCGGGGTTGGAAACAGCCTCGAAAACATGCAATGTGGAGGAGCTTGCCATGGCGATGCCAATCAGAATGCTACCTCCAATTTACAACTCAGTCTGCAACCATCTGGAACAGTTTGGGCAGGCCAACCAACTGAAATCACAGTCCAAATTTCTGGCTTCGATACCTCTCATGATATCGACCAGATCGGAATCTTCCTCCTCTCCTCGACCAACGCCAACAACGACATTCCAACCACAGATGGCTGGAGTATACTTTCAGATGGAATGGGTGGCTCGAACAATTACATCGAGTATGCATCCATTGGTTCCAATGTTCTGACACATTCTTGGATTCTCCGAGCAGACGAAGTCGGCGAGAAAGTTCTCTATGTCTCGGTACATCATGGCGATAATTCAGGTGCTGATGCTGGAAGTCCTTTCTTTGGTGTTTCTCAGGCATTCGAAATAACCGTTGAGGCCATCCCTGAAAACTTGCAGAGAATCGATCCAGAATACCAACCTCCAACCTCAAGAGAGGTTGGTGAGTCGACAACGCTGTGCATTGAGACAATAGCAGCAAGCAGCGTTTCCATTGAATGGCGGGAACCCTCTGGAGAATCGTATCAAGTTGAGACCACCCAAAACAACGGATGCTGGAATGCAGTATTACCGTCTGCCCTATTGCCATCCACCATTGAATGGCGCGCCATCCTCGACGGTGAAGGGCCACAGCAAACGACACCATGGTTCTCACTGACAAGTGCTGAACCCACATGGGAAGCCGATGAAACTGCTTTGCTGCTTCAATCGATTGCTCATTTCGTTCTCTTCTTTGGGGTGGTGCTTTTGGTTCGAAAACCGAAACGAATCGATGATGAATTCAAGGATTACATGGAGGAATCCCTATGATTGAATCTGCTACGTTTCACGTCATAACAACAGAATTGGTTGTTGGATCGTTCGCACTTGCAGGTCTGTGTTTTGTCCTTCATTCCCTCATATCAATCAAAAACAAAGAGAGTCAATTCGTGACCATGATGGATTCAACAGCACACATCGCCTTACTTTTTGGCCTCCTTGCCCTACCATTTGCCATCGCCTCGGGCATTAACTCCTCGCCAAGTGGAGCACATACATCGCCACTTCTTGCCAACAAAATGCTCCTCTCAACTGCTGGTGGTGGATTAGCGCTAGGGGTTTTGTTCACGCGATGGAGAATGGCAGGGTATGACACCCCCCGGCATCTCCACAATGCATTTGGTTCCATCTCTACGGGATGCATGCTCCTAACTGCATCACTTGGAGGAACCTACACCAGGGCAGATTCACTCACAGAATTCCTGCCATTTGTCAAGGAAACGACTCTCTTGCTCCCAGCATGGATGAGCATCCTCGTGATGTTTGTGATTCTTGCAGCACTCATTGTTCGTCAGACTTCAACCATAAAGCATGGATGATGGCGAAGGCGCCTCTGACGGTGCTGCTTGACTAAGCAAGGATTTCAGTTGCTCTTCAAGCATCTGCGCCTCTTCAAGC
Source organism: Candidatus Poseidoniaceae archaeon (assembly GCA_013330015.1). GTDB lineage: Archaea > Thermoplasmatota > Poseidoniia > Poseidoniales > Poseidoniaceae > MGIIa-L2 > MGIIa-L2 sp8574u. Next base: position 6,945 of record DUJC01000182.1, read on the forward strand.
AATGGCTGATCATCAAGATGCGTTGTCGGCAAAATAGCGTTGAGTTTCTTGACTAGGGCCGCAGCAGCTCGCGCATCAGGGAATCGCGGATCGGCTTCAACCATGACGCTCATAACGTCAATTGCTCTCCTACGAGCCTCACTTAGCAGGACGCCATTCATGCCTCGAATGACGCCACCTGTTAGTAGTGGTACATCCATGTCTTTGAGCAAATCACAGACGGTATCAGTTGCACCGATGCCGAGCAGATCGATTCCTTCCGTGTCTTCATAGTCAACCGTCGGCTCTTCAATCCCTGAATTTCCACCAAGCCCCTCCTTCGAAAAGGCATCAACTAAAATGCCCATACGAATCTTTGAACCCTTTGACCAATCATAGAGTGCCCAAACAATGTCGTGAACAAGTGGGCTTGGAATAACAAGCTCGCTCATGAGGAGTATGATTTTGTCACATCCATCAATGCTACACTCCGGTTTTCCAGCATAGGCTCGGATAATAGGCATGGGCTTCCCGTCGGTTACAAGTGTCAATGGGGGCAGGCGCGGATCGACCACGCCACCCACGAACTCAAGCTCCAAATTGTCGATTAAATAATGTCCAACAACACTTGAGACCATGCCTACACTTGGGAAACACGTGATGACAAGTGCCCCTTCAGTGACAACGTCTGCTCGAATCTTAACCAGAGTTCCTTCCATAACTCGAACTCACCAAGGAGGCATTCAACACTTTCGCCTTCAAGCGCAGGTTTCATGTTCTTTGAAGAGAGCCATTGTACATGGTCGAAGAACGAAAGCACAGCCTCTCGCCTTCGGCGTGGAATCGATACGAAACCTGTCCGCGAATGTATTGGCTCAGTCGTCAAGGACTGCCGAAGAAGACGGGGATGGCTGCATCTCTCGGAACAGCCGTCCATGCCTCCATCGAAGATTTGCTGCAAATCGACCTATCTGGCCGAGAACCTGCAGAATCCAATTGGCTTCTGCAAGAAGGAGATACAGTTCTGCGAAAACGATGGGAAGAGGAAAAGCAACTCTTTCATGAGACGCCAAGGCACCCAACTTGGAAAGAAGAGAAATATTCCGAGGCGCAAAAACAGCAAAAAGGAGCGATCAATATGCTCCTTGATCATGTTGGGATACAAGGGCTAGCGTATGAACGGGTGACTGTAGCACTTTGGAAGAAAATACAATCCCTGGTCATTGCAGTTGAGGGAGAATTGGTCACGAAGGACGGCCAATTGATGGGGCGGCTCGACCTCTTGCTTGCAAACGTTGACGATGAAGGCAATCTCACTGGGTGGTTGGTTGCTGATTTGAAGACTGGAAAACCACCGCAAGGAAAACTCAAACCAGAGGTGAATCGGCAACTCCGAATGTATCGAGATATTCTACTTTCAAACAACGAAAAGGCACCGCCGGTCCAAGCCCAAGGTTGGTATACGGCCACATCATCAAAATGGGATGCTGTCGGCGAGAATGTTTTGGAGGCGGCCTATGAGGCATGGGATGCAACACAGCCTTCCGACACACCTCTCGATCCAACACCCGGTCAATCCTCCTGTGGAGGTTTTTGCGATTGGAAAGCATGGTGCCCTCACTGGTGGACATGGCGGCACGAAAACAAGTCCTTGCACAGAGGCGACTTCGCTGATGGCGTTGTTCTCATCCATCAGTACGACGAGGGCCGTTCTACAGCAACTGTTGAGGAATGTGTACCGAGAAATGAATTGGGGGAAATTGAATCTACGGGAGAAATGCGAACAGTCCGATTTGATGGTCGGGGCAAAGAATCTCTTGAAGCACTTCTCGATGCGGGTCATCAAGGCCCTTTGTTCCTAGGAAGTGCAATGATGAACCGAGATATTTGGCGAGTTGGACCTTGGTGCGACGTTTTACCGTGGGCCCCTATTCCTGATTCAGGTAGGCCTTGATTTCATTGACAGCGTCTGCATCTTCGATTCCATTGGGCGACAACAACCATTGCAGATAGCGTGGATCGAGTGAATTCAACTCCTCGAGATGGCGACCGCGATGTCTTCCAACAGCGAGGACCATGTGCGCACCATCCCGACGAACCATACCGTTTGGATCAACCAGTTCCAAATCATCGAGTTGGGGCCCCAAGTCCGACTGAACTTTTGCAGTCGAACCGGTTGCACACCATTGTTCAACTTCCTCCAAGGATTTCCGAAAGTAGCTCGGGTGATCGAGGCCGAGTTTCCAAAGCAATAACAGCGAGGCTGCGGCATCTGCCGAAGCGGTGTGTGCGTTCTCAAGCGAGATACCGTGCCGATTGCACTGTGCACCAAGCCGATGAGGTCGTGGTAATTTCAACCGACGAACCATTTCCAGTGTATCGAGAACGGCCTTCGGTTCCGGAGGCAGTGCACCGATTCGAAGGTACTCGTTTCTTAGCATTGGAAGGTCGAACTGGCGTACGTTATGGCCGATAAGAACGCACCCGTCAATCAACTCGGATACACGGTCAGCAATTTCTGAAAAATCAGGTTGACCTCGTACGTCAGCATCCGAAATACCGTGGATGCGTTGAGATTCGTAGGGAATAGATCGTCTCGGATTGACCAATTGGTCATACGAAATCTCAGAACCATCGCTGTTTGAACCAATCAATGCTAACTGTACAATTCGATCTCTGGATGTGCTTACTCCCGTCGTCTCCAAGTCGAAAGCGAGCACACGTTCGCCTTCGAGTAGTTCCATATACGAATGGAGTCACCTACAATTGAAGAACTATCGCTTGAACCATGCTGTCCCTAATGAAACCAACATCGGAATTAAAGAGCAGCCGCCACTGCACAGCAACATGGGTTTCTTTAAGCGCTTTTTCGGAAAACAAAAGGATGAATCGTCCGATGAAGCCAACAATGCTGCAGAGCAGAACATGCAATCGCATCTGAAAGCCCAATATCATCGAGACATCGATCAAGATGTATCCTCCTTGGAATCCATTCTCGATGATAGCGAAGACCAGCTAGAGGAATCGGTCGTTCTCCCTGCCCCCGACTACGATGAACCAAACGTGACAGTGGATGATGTCCTCGTCGAATCGGAGATGGAAAGCTTCAGTGAAAAGAATACTGTAGAGCATGCATCGGTTGAAGATATTGGAAACCATCTCGAATCAGCAACGGTCGTGGGGGATGTTTCATCCGAGGTTTCGTTCGAATAATTCATGTTTGAATTCGTTGAATAATGTCCAGAACAACAACATGGTTAGATATAGGACTTGATTAACGAGGGAATATGCAAGGGAAGTCCATGCCACTTCGTGGTTTGCTTCTCATTGCTATGATGGTATCAATTTCCTTCGCAGGGTGCCTCGGAGCGCTCGACACAACCGTTCAACCTCGGGCTTCACTCGAGGCTTATCCGCTCTTGATTCAAGAAGGAGAAATGGTCACGTTTGATGCTCGAGATTCCGATGCAATCGAAGGTGTCATCACGGCCTACCGATGGAATTTCGGAGATGGTGAAAAATCTGAAACCGTCACTGGTTTTACCTCTCACATCTATGACGTATTTGGTGCATACACGGTTTCACTTGAAGTTGAAAACGACCAAGGAGGGATTGATGAAGCCATCACAATCGTCATCGTCAATGGAGTACCAACAATTGATTTGACATTCCCCGAGAACCCGCGCGCTGGTGATGCTGTCCTTCTCGATGCATCGGGGTCAACCGATCCAGAGTCTGCTGAACTCGCCTTCAGTTGGGATCTGGATTGGGGCGTTGATTCAGACGGCGATGGAGATGGTCGAAACGATGTTGACTCAACGGAGCCACAAACTCTCCTCCCAACCAATACAAGCGGAATCTATGTCGGTTCACTGACTGTCGATGATGGACAAGGAGGCGTCGTCACTGAAGTCTTTGAAGTCAATGTGAGTGCGCGACAATTCAACATTGAATGGAAAGAGAAAGTCATTCAACAATCTTGGTCCGAATACTTGGACGAAGGAGAGGAATGGACGGAAGAAATCCTCCCAGGCCAGCAAGGTCGTATTCTCTCGTTTGAAGCCGTCCTTGAGCTTGAAAACGATGTGATTCAACCGTACGACAACTTCTCACTCATCATTTCAATCCCAGGTGATGGATTCAAGGAAGAAGCCGAAACTGAAGGCGGTAACATCACTCAGTCTGAAAACGCTAAGGCAACGATTACAGCGAACGATCTGAATTCTCGAGGTCTTGATGAGGTTATTGAAGCCGACTCGAAAGAAATGGTCATGCAAATGATCCTTGACCGGCCAGGACAGAACTTCGGTCAAAGCCCTTGGGCATTGTTTGTCCGAGCCTTGCAAACAAATCCAGATTCGACCATTGACATTCTGCCTGACCCTGATCCAGGCAACGACTGGACACTTACGTTGCGTATTGTCGTTCATGAACCTGTCATCACAGAAATCGCATTTGAGTAGAATCCAACGAAAATGGTTTGAATGGCCGATGGTTGGGAGGATTGAGTGGCATGGTTGAATCTGTTGAAATCAGTCGAGTCAATATCCGAGACACTCTCTCTATTGACCTTTCAGTTTGGATGAATCATCCAGATGATATGGACTTCCGACCATCGCTT
>DUJC01000007.1:0-2573 GCA_013330015.1 Candidatus Poseidoniaceae archaeon
GTTAATTACATCCGATTGGTTCATGCATCTCATAGCCTTGGGTCGATTTGAGTGGACACCATGCCAGTGGACAACAGCCGGCTCAAAGGCTTCTACAAACTTGATGTTGAACAACGGCGACGAATGGTTGCAGATTTAGCCAATCTCAATGATGAGCACATCGGTGCTCTGGCTGCAAGTGGAGAATTGGATGATGCTTCAGCAGATCGCATGATTGAGAATGTGATTGGGACAATGTCGCTTCCCGTTGGTGTTGCAACCAACTTCATCATTGACGAAAAGCACTACGTCGTCCCATTTTGCCTTGAAGAATCAAGTGTTGTTGCTGCTGCATCCAACATGGCGAAGCGCTGCCATGCAAAAGGAGGATTCAGTTCAAACAACGATGCTCCAATGATGATTGCTCAAATTCAACTCCTCGATGTCGAAGATTTTGATGCAGCCATACAGCAAATCGAGAAGAACAAAGTCCAACTGATGGAACTTGCAAACAGCCTACCATCAACTATGATTCGCCTGGGAGGAGGATGTAAGAACATAACAACTCGCTCACTTGAGACGTTATCTGGACCAATGCTCATCGTGCATATCCACGTCGATTGTCGCGATGCAATGGGTGCAAATGCAGTAAACACAATGGCTGAGCTACTTGCACCAGAATTGGAAAAAATGACATCGGGTCGTTCGCACTTGCGAATTCTCTCGAATCTGGCTACTCAACGGCTTGCACGAGTTACAGCAACCTTTACGCCGGAAGAGATGAGCAATACCAGCGATGCTGGTGATGGAAAGAACATCATCGATGGCATTCTTGAAGCGCATCACTTTGCCATGGCAGACCCTTACAGAGCTGCAACACACAACAAAGGCGTCATGAATGGAATCTCAGCTGTCGCCGTTGCTTGTGGCCAGGATTGGCGTGCTGTGGAAGCAGGATGTCACGCCTACGTTGCTTATCATCAAGGACGATACGGATCAATGACACACTGGGAGAAGGATTCAGAAGGCAACCTCGTCGGAACGATCGAGACGCCTATGGCTGTTGGAATTGTAGGCGGAGCGTCAAAAGTTCACCCAGTTGCACGTGCGAACCTCGAGATTCTCGGCGTTAAATCTGCTCAGGAATTAGCCTCGGTCATTGCTGCAGCGGGTCTTGCCCAGAATCTTGGAGCATTACGAGCCTTAGCCACGAGTGGAATCCAAAAGGGCCACATGCGCCTTCATGCGAAGAATATGGCCGTTAGTGCTGGTGCAGTCGGTGAAGAAATCGAAAAAGTTGCTCAGCAATTGATTGCTGAAGAAGGGCCGAAAACGCAAACAAGAGTTGCTGAAATCCTGAAAGCATTGAGAGAATAATCACTCTTCTTCGAGTGGCAATGTTGCCTGAATAAGGCCATCTTCGCCAACATCTTTCAATGCTTCAGAATCCATACCATCGAACAATCCTGCTTCTGAGACTTGTTCTCTAAACCATTTTCGTACTTTTCGTAGATCCGTATGCGGACAGCCAAATGCTTCCGAGAAGCGTCTCGTTGTCGTCAAGCGTCGTGTATTTCCATCTCTTCTACGCATAATCATCCCGTACTGGGAGAGTTCACGTACGTAATCGTAGGCTTTCTGACCGAGGAGTTCGACAAGACGTGATTGATGCATCGGTTGGTGATAAGCGATCAATGCTGCAGCCTTGAGCAGCTTCTTTGGCATCTCCGTCTTGGTTTCCTTTGGCAAGTGGTCCGCAACATTTGGACGCACTTCCATGGCCCATTTGCCACCGATCTCAACAACCCTCAAAGCCCCACCTCGACGTCGTTTTATCGTTCCTTGAAGAGAGGCGAGAGCTTCAGAAATTTCTTCTTCCTCGTAACCAAGTGATTCCGAGAGTTCTTTGATGGAAAGCGACTTACCAGAACCAAACAACGTGGCTTCGAGGAGCGTTTCTAATTCTGGTTCAGACATTTCATCACCTACTCGACCAACCATTCGTGTTCATTGAATTCGGGAGTTGCTTCTTGCTGTTCTTTTTCGAGCTTCAACCTCGCCTTTTCCTCAGCAAGACGTGCTTTTTCAGCTCGCTGTTGAAGACGCTCTGCATGCAATTCAGAACCTGTCTTGGAGTCATCACGTGCAATTTGTGCCTCTTCATCTGCTTCGAGCGTTGCAGCGAGAACCTCCTCAAACGTGTTCAAATGCGGCCAAAGGTCCTCAATCATGATGACATCTTCGAGATTGTTTCCTTGTGTAATCGAAGCCATCCCCTTGTGGGTGAGGAACAAACCGGCGATGAAAGAGCTGACGCGTGCATCGTCATCGTATCCTTCCGGGATGGTTCCAAAAGCGGATTCAAGAATTGGTACGAGTGTTTTGATGACAGATTTGAGCGGCACATTGTTGCTTCCCATCGTTTGAGTTGTTTGACGCAATGCGTTCCAACAGCGTTCAATGTCACCATCAAGGTCTTCGTTGTGCATTCTGCCGCCAACGTTTGAAACCATCTCTTCAACTTCAAGTGCGTGGGCAATGCGATTCTTTTCACGCAGCTTCAGCGCATCAGCATCATCAGCGGCATCTTTCAA
>DUJC01000007.1:2956-4364 GCA_013330015.1 Candidatus Poseidoniaceae archaeon
ACGCTCATCAAAGAGGTTCTCAAGGACGTCGTCGGCACCGCCTTGTAACACTGTATTCGTAAAGTGGAACTCGTGATCATCGTACTCTGCTTCCCATCCAAAATCAAAACTCGTATCCCAATCGTCTTCGCCATCTTGATACTGAATTCGGTCGAAGAGATGCGCAGCCTGGTAATTCAGAACCTCCCAAGCCATACGGATGAGTCGCCCGCATGCAGGCAAGTCCAACTCACTTGCCTGAGATTTGACGCGCTTCATAAATTGCCGCAGAAACGATGTCAAATCGATGTTCCAAGCATCAAGACCTTCACTGCTCACGAGAGAAAGCACGAGAGCGACACTCCGGTCAAATGGGTCCTCAAGCGTCTGATGCTCGGCTTCTTCCGCTTGAGCAATCATGAGGATACGGTCAGCATAAGCGTTGATTCCTTCAAGATCATCATCCCCACTTTGCAGGAGTTGATCAATGACATCTTGCCGCAAAAACCACTGATCGAGCCCTTGCTGAATCATTTCAAACACCTCATTCGTCCAGTTCGATGCTCTGTTCAGCAGTTTCTTCAGTGGCTTCATCCAACTCAGAAATGGCATTGGTAAGAGCTGTTCGTTCCTCAATGTCTTCATTGGTTTCAGCCGTTCGCTCAGCCAATGAAGTCATGCTTTCATCGTCTTGCATATGCTTCAACAATCCACCAAGGCTCTGTGGTGCTGGAAGTGCATCGGGTACCCGAGGCATCTCTGCGAGTGTTTCTTGCTCTTCCTTGGCACGTTGTTCGTTTTTCTTTGCAGCGGATTCTGCTTCTTTGAGTGCTTGTTCACCAAGAGCGATGGCTTGTTCCTGGTCAAAGTCAATGATTCTACGGCTGCAACCATCTCCACCGTGCGTGATGCCAATATGATGATCAGCCAATTGGAGAGAGACCTTTCGCAATGTTACCATGATGAATTGCGCCGCCTTGCTTCGTTCTCGACACATCTTTGCGATGCACTCAGCATTGACGCTGTCGAGGTTTTGATCAACTTCATCGAAGTAATAGAACGGACTTGGATCGTAATCTTGGATTGCGAAGATGAGTGCAAGTGCAGCAACCGATTGCTCCCCACCAGACAATTGATGTCGAGTAACGTTCGAGGACTTTCCTTTCGGTTGGGCCCAAAGTTCCAGACCACCCTTGAAGGGCTCTTCCTTATTCTCGAGATAGAGTTCTCCACGACCACCGTTGCTCAGTGACTTGTAGACCTTCTTGAAGTTCTCATTGACCTTTGCGAGTACATTGATGAGACGCACCTTTCGTTGCTCCTCGAGTCGTTCTGCAACATCGATGAGGTGCTTCTTTCGCTCTTGGAGCTTCTTGAAATCTCCAGCCATTTCTGCCAGTCGTTGCTCAACAGCATCGTATTGTTCAAT
>DUJC01000007.1:4753-8004 GCA_013330015.1 Candidatus Poseidoniaceae archaeon
CGGCGATCGATATCCGCAACAGAGTCGAGAACTGTCCCGTCCTCAGCAGGTTGTATGCCAATGGAACCCATTTCCATCTCAACATCGTACAACTCCGTTCTCTTTGCTTGGATGGTTCGCTCAAGTTCGGTTGAGAGCGTTCGGTGACTGCGAGCCTGATTCGCTTTCTGAGTCAAGGTTGAATTGAGACTGGCTCGTTCTTCGACGAGTTCGATGCGTTCATCCTCCAGACCTTTGTTTTCCTCAAGGAATTGCGCACGTTCCGCTTCCTTTTCCGTTAGAACTGTCTCATTTTGCTGAACATCTCGCTTGAGCGTAGCGACGTTTTCTACACGGTCTGCAACAGCACGATCGATTTGACCCAATCGTTCTTTTTCGCTTGATACCGTTGAAGTAAGCAAAGTCTTACGTTCTGAAATAGAATGCAGTGAAACCTCCGCGTTGGACCGCATCCCTTCTGCTTGGGTGCGCTTAACAGTGCATTCGTGAAGACGATCTTTGAGATGCTGTGGACTTGCATCCTCAAGTGCAGTTTGGGCGCTTGCCCGCAGAACTTCACCATCGGCTACCTTCGATTCTGCCTCATCGAGCGCTTCCAATTGTGCGCTTGCCAATCCTTCCAAACGTTGCAAGTCGTCTTTCAAAGCTTGGACCTCTCCGATGTTCTTGGAGTGAGCTTTCTTGAAAGTCGTGACTTCAGCGCGTAGTGTTTCTCTACGAATTGCGCCGTCTTCGTTGGCCAACTCATTGATCTGTTGACGTAGAGACTGTTGTTCCTTGCGAACGTCAGCAAGTGCCGCTGAAACCGTATCCGACATCAAGCGAAGACGATCAATTTCTGCACTCAAACGTTCAACCTCTTTTGCACCTGCAATTCCACCTCCAAAACTAACGGACATGCGTTGACGTGAACCACCTACCATGGCACCTCCTGCCTCAGTGACATCCCCACGCATCGTGACGAGACGAACACCGCCCATGTTCTGCCGGGCAATGTCCATGTTCTGAACGATCAATGTATTTCGTAGTGCAAATTTGATTGCTGTATCGATTCGCGGATCGTATTCGAGCAATTCGTAAGCGAAACCGATAACTCCGGGCTTTCTGGCAACCATCATCGCTTTACCTCCAGCACGACTGGTCGAGAGTTTGTTCAATGGAAGGAAGGTTGCTCGTCCAGCCTTTCGCTGTGCGAGCCAGCGAATTGCTTCAGCGGCTACCTCATCGGAATCGACAACAACCGAGGTCATTGCTCCACCAAATGCGGTAGCAAGTGCAGTTTCATGCTCCGAATCGATTGGCGCGCACAACTCAGCAATGGTACCGATGATGCCTTTGATCTCACCACGATCTCGAGCGCCAAGAATGGCTGCTGCGCCTCCTGCCATGCCTTTAGAATTCGATTTATTCTCCAATTCTGCTCGTGCGGAACGGAGTTGTCGTTCGGTTTCCGTCATCTTCTTCTCGACTGCGGTCGACTCTTCGAGAAGACGAGATTCTGCTCGCTCAGCATCGAGAATCTCTCGAGTCAATGAAGAACGGTCGACCTTCTTTCCGGCGGATGCTTCTTTGAATTCTGCTTCTTTCTCCTCAACTTCGAGTCGGGATTCCTCAGCAGTCTCCTGCGCCTTAGCGAGATTTGCTTCGACGAGTTCTGCTTGTGCAGCAGTTCTGTCGACATCGGATTGTGCAGCAGCAACGGCCTGTTTTGCTTTCTCAAGTTGTTGGATGGCATCGCTCAGGGCTCGATTGAGTTCAGCGTGATTCTTTCCTGAACCCTCGAGGAGTGCCCGAACCTTGTCTTCCTCAATCTGGGCTTCATTGAGGAGTCGTTCCGCCTCTGCCATCTGATCTTGACTGGTTTGTACCTCTTGGAGGAGTGCTGTCAGAGCCGCTTCTGCTTCTTGATACCGTTCAAGCACCTGCTCACGTTCTTGGGCATCATCGATGTTCGCTTGTACAGAATCTTCAATTCGGTCTTTGTCACGATCGATTTGAACACGTAGATCATGGATGGCTTGCGACAATCCATCGCCTTCATCACCGAGTAATGCATCGATTTGTTTCTGAATTTCTCCAATTCGGTCATCAAGTTCGACCAATTTCTTACTACCGGTTTTGACCTGTTCTTCAAGCGCTGTTGCTTCTTCAACGAAGCGCAATTGTTCAGCAATCTGGTGTTCCAATTCCATTCCGAGACTTGCAAACATGGCCTGATAGCGTTGCGAGCGTGAGGTAAGGAGTTCATCGGTAATGGATTGAGCCTTCATGGCCACTTTGCGTTCTTGCTCGAGCTCCTTGAGTCGTGCTTGCTGCTCTTCCTCGAGCATACCAATGCGTTCAATGTAGGAATCGACACTCTCCTTTTGTTTCTTGGCTTTTCGAATTTCATCATCATAAGATGTGACGCCTGCAACGCCATCGAGCACCTTTCGGCGTTCAATCGGCGTCATCCGTGCAAGCCCGGTTACGTCCCCTTGAAGGACAATGTTGTAACCGTCAGGGCGAGCGTTGGCAGCATTGAGGAGACGATGGAAGGATTTCTGAGAGGATTCTTCTCCATCGAGCAAGTAACTGGATACGACGTTGTCCGAGGCAGTGAGACGAATCGAACGAGTCATTCTCACCTCATCGCTTTCGATCGGCAGTCGGCGGCGTCCGCTGGAGAGCACTGGATTTCCAAAAACGAGTGTTACGGTACAACCTCGTGCGGGTTTGTAGCCTTCTGCACCGTTGAAAATCAGTTGTTTTGTGTTCTGTGCACGTATGGTTCTGGTCGATTTTGGACCGAGAACGAACTGGATAGCATCTCCACAATTGGATTTTCCTGACCCGTTTGGACCGGTAATCGCAGAGAACCCGCGATCAAGAGGGATAACCACATCCCCACGGAAAGACTTGAAATTCTCCATCTCTAGTGCTTTTAGAAACATCCCAATCCCCTTTCGGCCAACTTGACCTTAGGTCAAACACCGGACATCGAGGACATTTAAACAATCGGTTGATTATGCGTCGGAGCATCTCGTTTTTGGGGTCGAAAAATACCGCCGATTTGCTCAAACAACACCAGTCCATCGACACTCTTTGCAACCGCCACCTTTGCAGAATGGACACGTTGCTCGAACTTTGGGTGAATTGCGTGTTCGGAAGGGCACCAGGTGCGCATCACGATCGAGTAGGCGACTGCGACGAGCGAGTCCTTCTCTCGAAGCCGACATCGAGCGTGCTTTTTCATTGAACACTTCTTGGAC
>DUJC01000164.1 GCA_013330015.1 Candidatus Poseidoniaceae archaeon
GAAGCGGCGAGATGTCTCTCACATTGCCGTAAGTCAGGGTGGTCTGTTCCATGATGCTGTCCATGGGAGAAGCGAACGCTTCAAGCGTGTTCGTGTGGAAAAGGACCGACAAGAAAACAACCTTCCACGCTTCCATGTGAAACTCAAAAATGGCCGAACGACCATCGACGTTACTGTAAGGGCTGTTGCACGTGCTTACTGGGACTTTCATCAACCTACTCGTGGAGGCGTTTGGTCACACTTGACCTACAACGAATATCCTCTCGAAGTAGAATCGCTCACAATCACGGACGAGCATGGAGTAAGGCGTGAAGCGATGTACGATTGGATTCGTGGTAATGCGGAACACAGTTGGGGCTTGCTTCATTAGCGAGATGATGCCTTTTTCTTCCCACTTACGACAAAGGGCTTATGTGCTTGTGTGCTGAGAACGTAACGGTGCAAGCGTATGAGCGATGAAGAAGTGCAGTCCGAAGAGGCAAAAGGCGTTGACGTTGATACACAGGAAAAGGCTGAAAATCTAACCAACGATGAAGCAATGAAAAATCGTTTCAAACTCATTGAAGGCGAAGAGGTACTTCTAACGAAGTCTCCAAGCCCTGTTGGCTTCATGAACATGTACGTTCTTGGTTTGATCGTCTTCGGCGTTCACATGTTGTTCTGGAAACCCGACGCATTGTTGAATGAGGATTCAGGAGGCTTTGCCAAATTCATCGTCTGGGTCATGGGCTTGGGTGGTTCCAAACTTCCATTTGGTTTCGTACTCGTTATGGCAACCATCACATGGTTCAACAGGATGTTGAACACATCGACATCTGGGAAGTGGGTAACGGTTTGGCTACTTCTCGCTACGCTTTTGCCTGTGCTGATCCAAATCGATGGGCTCATCGCTTTGATTCGTGATCTATTCTCCGATGCAGATGTTGAACCATTCCTAGGTTGGAAATACAATTTCCTTATTTCAGGATTGGCCCTTACTTTGTCCTATTGGGCTCTAGTCTTCTACTATCAGCGAAGTTTCGATTACGCCATCACCAGCAACGCTGTTATCTTCAAGCATGCGTTTTTGCTAAGCCGTGCCCATCGCCGTATTCTGTTCGATCGTATCTCTGAAGTTCAAGTTGAGCGTACACCATTTGGAACCATGACTGGCTTTGCAACCCTCACCATTCTCACAGATTCAGGTGTTGGAATTGTCGAGGAATCTGTTGGAGGAAGCGTTGGGGTTTCACCAAATGTATCGGAAAATGAAAATGACACATCGGTCGAAAGGGCTGGAAAGGGCTTCCTGAGATCATTCTTTGCTTTGATGTTCTATCAACGAACCATCAAGACGGTTCGACCAGACCCAAAACACTGTTTTTACAAGATTCGTGGTTGGGAAGACACCAAAACATTGCTCAATGAAATGCACAAAAAGCATAGCCAATCGACCAAATTGGACAACCTTGCAGAGATTCTCACACAACAAAACGAAGGACAAGAATGAACCGTTGTGTTCAAGAACCCCAAAAAATTGGGATGAACGGAGAGAGAAACATGAGCGATGATGTAATGGCAGATGCAATGGAATTGTTCCGCGCAGGCGACCTCAAGGGCGCTGTTGAGAATCTTGATGGAAAACTCCGTTCAAACCGTGATAATGCGATACTTCAGCACACCTATGCAGAATTTGCAAACATGCTCAACATGGAGGAACAGGATGATGTTGTTCCTGGAACGAAGATTATGATGTCGTACAAAAAAGCCATGGAGCTTGATGAAGAAAACGACGAGTACATTGCTGATTTTGCATCGTTCGCACTCGAGTGCCGTCGCGTTCCACAGGCTGTCAAGGAGTTCCAACGTTACAGCCGCCGCCTCGAAATGGCAGACATTCCAACGGACGACGTACTGTACATGGCTGCTCGCAACATTGTTGACACCATTGAAGTGATTGATCCTGAAAAGGCAAACCCAATGGTTCAGCCTTGGGTCAAGCAAGCGCTCATTTGGGCTGTTGGTGGACTGGGATACACTCCTGAAGAAGCTGCTCAAATCCTCACTTCGGACGATTGAGGTTCACCTATGTCCGATGCAGAAACTCGTCTGCATTTCCGAATCGGTTACCTTGGGGATGCGTTTCACGGTAGCCAAATACAACCCGACGTACGAACAGTGCAAGGAGAATTAATTCACGCCTTTGAGAAACTTGGTTGGATTTCAAAGGATGCTGAAGAACACAATCTCGTTCTTTCGAGTCGAACCGATGCTGGGGTTCACGTTCGGCTTAATGGTGGGACTGTACGAGTTGCTCAATCGCTTTGGAACAGCATCACGCCTCGCAAGTTCGTCCGTGCGGTAGACGACTTGCTCCCTGACGAAATAACGTTCCTGGATGTTCGCGAAGTTCCCATGGATTGGAATCCGAGGTTGGCAAAACATCGCATCTACCGATATCGTCTCGAAGGCATCGAATTTTGGAACGATCCGGGAGACATTTTTGGTGATTGGCTCAAACTCTTCGAGGGGACATACAATGCAAGCAATTTTGCTCGATTGGAACCAGGAAAGAACCCAAATCGGACCATTCTTTCGTGTGCGCCATGGATTGTTGACGGACGTACGGTTGGGTTCGAGATCATTGGAGAAGCATTCCTCTGGAATCAGGTTCGCCGAACTGCCATGGCGCTTCATCTTCTTGCTTTAGGTGAAATCAGTACTGAAGATGTACAAAGGGCCATCGACGAACCTGAAAACGAGGTCGATTTTGGCGTTGCACCTCCTGATTGGCTGATTCTCTGGGGTGTGGAATGGGAAGATGCTCCAATTCCTGAATCCGATGAATCAACGTGCAACTTTTCCCCTGCTCCTGTACCCAGTCGAGAGGCTGAACGAACCATGAGAAAACGTTGGCGTCAAGGTGCACGATTGGAGATGAAACGTATGCTGTACCTTGAGTGGATGCAACTTGGACAATTGCCTGTTGCATATCACAAGTCAAATTGAACGGTAGAACACACTTCCGTTCTGTTTAAGTCGGCGGATTTCAAGCACTCAACATGAACGGGGTGGCTCGAGGTTCTTCCCGTCGGAAGCGACTTTTCGCCATTGTTCTTTTTTCAATGATTTTTCTTTCCGGTTGCCTCGGTGATGGTCAGGAAAATTCCCAACAAGCAGACGCTGATGGCGAGATTGTTCTCGAGGTCTGGCACACTTTCGCTGCTGAAAGCAAGGAAGAAGAAGTTTTCATGAATTCTGTTTCTTCTTTCCAATCAGCCCATCCGAATGTGACTGTCGAGGTCACAATGGTGCCTTTTGGAAATGCAGACCAATT
>DUJC01000128.1 GCA_013330015.1 Candidatus Poseidoniaceae archaeon
GCGAGTTTGTGGAACGAATGCGCTGCATGAATGAGCGCTTTCGAAGGAATGCATCCACGAATCAGACAGGTTCCACCGGCCCGTTGGCCTTCAACAATGACCGTATCCATACCGAGTTGACCAGCACGAATGGCTGCAACATATCCACCAGGGCCTGCACCAATAACCAAAACTTTGCAATTGCGTGTCTTCATTCAAACACCTCACATGAAGATGGTTGCTGGGTGCTCCAGCATCGACTTCAGCAGTTGAACGAGACTTGCACCATCATGGCCGTCCACAACACGGTGATCCCATGAGGAAGAGAGATTCATGATACGACGAACTTCAACTCGTCCATCGATGACGACAGCACGATCTTTAGCGTTGTGAACGCCAAGGATTCCAACTTCTGGCTTGTTGATAATCGGTGTTGCTCCTAGACCACCCATTCGGCCAAGACTCGTGATGGTGAATGTCGAACCACTGAGTTCGTCAACGCCTGCCTTACCGTCTCGTGTTGCTTGAGTAACACGACCCATTTCGGCAGCAGCGGACCAAATGTCCATTGCTTCAACATGCTTGACAACTGGGACGTAGAGTCCACGGTCGGTTTGTGTTGCAATGCCCAAGTGGATGGCTTCATGCCGTGTTACGACACCGGCTTCGTCATCAAACAGTGCATTGCACTCTGGTCGCTGTCCAAGACCCTTGACGAGAGCGAGCATGATGAACGGGAGGTAGGTGAGTTTTGGTGCACCTTCGGGTCGTGTCGCATTGAGGTGTTGCCGGAGCGATTCAAGTTCGGTAACATCGACTTCTTCGAAGTAGGAGAAGTGAGGAATCGTGCTGTACGATGCCATCATTGAGTCAGCAATCTTTCGTCGCAGGCCAATGACCTTGATCTCCTCGGTCCCAGTCTTAGCAACCTTCGCAGAACTTCCCATTGGCATGGTTGGAGATGCACGTGATGCACCTCCACTGAGGTGGACATCAAGATCAGCATGCGTGATTCGGCCAGCAGGACCGGATCCTGCAACATGATACAAATCGACACCAGCATCGCGAGCGCGCTGTCGAACGGCAGGAGCGGCGAGTGGTTTGGTTCCAGGTGCACGCTCAACGACTGGTCCTGCGGTCGCAACTGGTGCTGGAGCAGGTGAGGGTTCAGGCGCTGGTGCAGGTGCTGGTTCTGGCTCTGCTACGGGCTCAGGAATCTCTTCAACAGCCGGTGAAGCAGGCTCAGGTTCGCTCGCTGATGCGTTTCCGTCGCCATCGACCTCAAATTCGATGCAGACAACACCAACAGGTAGGATATCTCCTGCCTCACCAATGATTTTGGTAACTGTTCCATCGCATGGTGCTGGGATTTCAACGGTGGCCTTGTCGGTCATGACCGAAAGAATAGGGTCGTCTTCCTTGACGGTGTCACCAACGGCGACCATCCATTCGACGACTTCACCTTCAACAACGCCTTCTCCGATATCTGGTAGTTTGAATGCAAATGTTCCCATGTTTATTCCTCCTGTGTTTTCTTAATGGCTTCAGCAATACGCTGAGGACTTGGCAAATAATCCCATTCCGTTGTGTGTGGGAATGGCGTGTCCCAACCGGTGACACGTTGAATCGGAGCTTCGAGATGGTAGAAACATCGTTCTTGGACCGATGCACTCATTTCAGCACCGAATCCACTGGTCTTTGGTGCTTCGTGAACGATAACGCAACGTCCCGTTTTCTTGACGGAGTTGACCACGGTATCTCGGTCCCAAGGAACCAGGGTTTGAAGGTCGATCAACTCACAATCAATTCCTGAATCCTTGATGGCTTGTTCTGCGACGTGAACCATGGTTCCGTACGCAATAACCGTACAAGCAGAACCCGCGCGAACAACTCGTGCTTGTTCAAGTGGAACGATGTAGTGATCTTCAGGAACATCTGCATCAGGGTGCCCGTTCCATGTCGGTACGTTGTGTGGGTCGCCGTAGAAGGGCCCACGATAGCACCGCTTCGGTTCGAAGAAAATGACAGGATCGTTGCATTCAATCGATGCAAGCAACAGCCCCTTTGCGTTGTAAGGCGTTGAACAGTAGACGACTTTCAATCCAGGTGTATGTGTGAATTGTGCCTCTGGTGATTGTGAGTGATGGTGCCCACCCTTGATTCCTCCACCAGCAGGTGTTCGGAAGGTAACAGGAGCAGAGAATTCGCCACCTGAGCGATGACGAAGTTTTGCAATTTCGTTGACGATTTGGTCGTAGGCAGGGAAGATGTAATCTGCGAATTGAATTTCTGCAACAGGTCGAAGTCCATTGAGGCCCATGCCCATGGCGATGGCAGCGATGCCACCTTCTGCGAGTGGTGAATCAAAGACGCGGTGCGGACCGTATTCCTCCTGAAGGCCTTCAGTAACTCGGAATACTCCACCAAAGTATCCAACGTCTTCCCCAAAAATGACGACATTTGGATCGCCCTTAAGCGAAATAGAGAGGGCTGAATTGAGCGATTTAATCATGTTCATGTCAGGCATGATATCACTTCCCTAGCTCCTCACGTTGCTCTTGGATGTGCCAAGGAACGGTCTCATACACCTCTGTGAAAATGGTTGATGCTGGTGGATACGGGCCTGATGCAAGGTCGCCGAATTCGCATGCTTCTTTGTAAGCAGCCATAACTTCGTCATCGATCTTTTGTGCAAGGGCTTCATGCTTCTCTTCGTCCCATTCTCCAATGAGGACGAGATGGTCTTTGAGTCTCTGAATTGGATCTCCACCCGGCCAACATTCAGCCTCGTCGTTTGGTCGATATGCCGAGGGGTCATCGGATGAGGAGTGAGCTCCTGCACGGTAGGTGTAGACCTCGATGTGCGTTGGACCCATTCCTGCGCTGGCTCGGTCACGTGCCCACTTGGTTATGCTGTACAGAGCGAGGAAATCATTTCCATCGACACGGAAGGAGGGAATGTCGTAGGCAAGTCCTCGCTCAGCGAACGTGCGTCCTCCTGTTGCAAGGTTGGCGTGTGTTGAGATGGCCCATTGGTTGTTGACAACATTGAGGATAACTGGTGGTTTGAAGGTCGAAGCGAAATTCAATGCGTAGTGATAGTCTCCTTGCGCTGAAGTACCATCGCCGAGCCATGAAATGCAGACTTCGTCCTTTTTTTGGTAAGCACTGGCCATGGCAACGCCAACTGCTTGTGAGAATTGCGTGCCCACAGGAGAAGAAATCGAAATGAATCGTCCTTCTTTGTAGGTGTAATGAACTGGCATTTGTCGCCCACGAACGTTGTCTTCCGTGTTGCCTATGCAGTGGCAGATCATGCTGACCATGTCACGGCCACGGACGAATTGTGCTCCCGGTTGTCGATATGAAGGGAAAATCCAATCCTGATTTTCAAGTGCCATGGTTTGAGCAATGGCAACGGCTTCCTCTCCGAATGATCGCATGTAAAAGGATAGTTTTCCAGTTCGTTGCATCTT
>DUJC01000148.1:0-2305 GCA_013330015.1 Candidatus Poseidoniaceae archaeon
TCCAAACCATGATGTGTTGAAGGGAATTTTTGAATTAAAACTCAAACCTTACCCTCATAATAAGGAGATTAATCTTGATAAAATCGTTGCCAAAATGCCAGTTGGTTTCACAGGTTCACATATTCAGGATATTGTGAATCAAGCCAATTACATTTCAATCAACGAGAGTAAGACGCCCAATTCTGACATTGAAATTAATCAGCGTGCATTAGAAGTCGCTTTTGAACGTGCTTTGTACAATTTCAACAAATTCCTTCTGGAACGGCCACACATCAAGCTTGAAAGGGGCACTGATGCATCAGAAGTTCTCAATTCAGATACAAGTTCAAGAGATGAGAACAGTTTCTTTGTTTGATTCACATTTATATGAGTTTGAATCGTAGGACTCTCGATGACAACGTATACTGACATTGGTCCGTACGTCCCAGAACCTGATTTCCCTTCTTGGATCGCAAAGAAAGGGTTACCTCAGTCATATGCGGAACTGTTTTCTTGGCCTAGAGAACAATTGCAAGATGAGTATGATAAACTCCATAGTTCTTGGAAGGAGTTAAAACAACGCTTCGATGATAAGACCCAGGAGTACGAGAAAGTCCACAATGCACGAGTAGCGTACATGGAACATCATGGCATTGAACAATGGTCGGATCTTGATGAGAATGTCGATCAACACCACATTCTCGAAAAGGATAAATTCATGAAAACTGTAGCCAATATAAACAACGAGCGTGCAGGTTTGAAGGAGCAAATAAGTTCGACATACCCTGCTTTACCACTCATCTATGGCATCATTCACCAAATATACACGAATTATGAGAAGATCTGTGACGATGAGCGATCAACACATGGACTCGCATCCTCGAATTCTTGGGATCCGCGGTGGCGGTATATTGGGCCTTTGCAGAATCCATTCTGGAAACTAGGGCCGAGTTCGTCGGATTTTGTCCTCCATCTAGACTGATGGTTCTTCCGCAGGCTGTTGAATTGTGGATTCCTCTTTGGTCTTTGACATCCATCTCGGAGACCACCAGTTCCACTTACCCATCAGACGCATAGTAGACGGTACGACAAGTGCTCGAACGATCGTCGCATCAAGGAAGATGGCTAAGGCCAAACCAAGACCAATCTGCTTGAGGATGACGACCGATGAAAGTCCAAACGCCATGAAGACGACAACCATGATCGCTGCTGCTCCTGTGATGAGGCGTCCTGTCTTCTGCAGTCCGTTTGCAACAGCTTGCGTGTTGTCCCCTGTAACTTCCCACTCCTCATGGATTCGAGAGAGCATGAGAACCTCATAATCCATCGATAAACCGAAGACGATGCAGAAGATGATGACTGGATTTGTCGTTTCAATCGGCTGGGCCGTGAAATTTAGCAAACTTTCTCCGTAACCCCACTGGAACACGAAGACAAGCATACCAAATGTTGCTGAAATCGATAGAATGTTCATGATAATGGCTTTGATTGGGATGATCACACTACGTACTTGGATGAAGATGAGAATGACCGTAGAAATGAAGATGAAGGCCAAAGCGATTGGTAGGTTTTCGACAATCGCATCCTGAACGTCAAGTGAGTATGCAGCAAATCCAGCAACGAGCAACTGACCGTCGTCACCAATCGAGAGGTCACTGAGGAAATCATCCCGATCCTCACGAACATCGGCTACGAAGCCACGTCCGTCTTCGCCAGTAATTGGTCCGTTCAAGGAGAAGATGATGTAGGTGACGCCATCGGAGAGGAACTGGTCACGAAGATATTCACGGGTGGCTATTTGTTCTGCTGTGAGATATTCATCAGGCGTTTGCCAGTATGCAACAACCGATGACTCGTTCATGCTTGCATCTGGTAATGCGTAACCGAATGCAGTGATAACTCGCTTGTCTTCGATTTGCTCGTGCATCCAGTTGTGCGTTGCTCTAAGATTGTCTTCTGCAAGTGGATCCTCGCCATCGAAGTCAAGCACAACCATGGCGACGTTAACCGCACCTTCTGGCCACTTCTCGTCCATGTGTTCAAATCCGACTCGTGTTTCATCATCTGGAGGTAGAGCATCTCGAGATGCGATGGAAAAATCAGCGTACAAGAACGGTAGGCCTGCACCCAGAAGAATCACCAAGGTTGGAACCAAAACAGCCCAAGGCTTGTCCATAACTGTGGTTGCAATCCTAGCCCATATTCCCGTTCCATCGTCGTTTTCGGTACTGAATGAGAATGGAATTTTCCCGTAAAATACACGTGGCCCGAGTATGGCCATGAATGCAGGAAGCACAATCACTGAGAAAATCATTGCAACAGATAC
>DUJC01000148.1:2700-13229 GCA_013330015.1 Candidatus Poseidoniaceae archaeon
AGGCCGATAGCAACGGTGATACCGCTGAAGAACACTGCTTTTCCTGCAGTGGCTACCGTCATAGCTGTTGACGTCCGAATGTCTCGACCTCGATTCAATTCTTCACGGAATCGATTAACAAGGAACAGAGAGTAATCAACAGATACACCAATTCCAATCAACGTGATGATGTTGAGTGCATACACTGTGACATCCATTGTGTTGGACAACCAGATGGTCATTCCAACAGCGGAAAGAACCGTCAACACAGCAACGCCAAACGGAAGCAGGGCTGAGATGATGGTTCCAAAAACAATTCCGAGAATGAGGACTGTTAGTGGTCCGGAAATCAACTCGGCCTTGACAAGATCGTCTTGAATGCGGGTGTCGAATGTGACATCGATGGCAATTTCACCAGTTCGCCACGATTCGAATTCGTCATCTATTTTGATGGATTCTTTGTTGTCAGCGAAGAGTTGCTTAGCCTCCGTACGGTCCTGATTAATGGAAACTCTGTTCTTCGCCCAGAAACCATCGTCCCCTTGGTAGACGTACTCATCACGTTCATCCCCTTCAAATTCCCAGGAATACTGGATGATGACATCGTCCATGGTCGAGAATTTCGATAGTGCGTCTTCAACGGCTGAACGCCACGTCTCCGATGAATCGTCGAGGGATTCGTGATGTACAAGCAGAATGAAACTCTGCGAACCCTCATCTTCGGAGGTGAACGCACTATCACGCAGTGTTCCAGCTTCAATGGATTCGAGGTCTCCTTCGCCCCATGATTCTGCCCAATCAGCACCCATTCCGATGAGCGAGGCCATCCCCATACAGGCGATGAGCCCAACAGCTAGGACAACCTTACGACGGTCGTATGTAAGTTCGCCGAGTTTGTAGAAAAGACGGTCTTCTAGCAACTTAGGATCAGTCACAGATTCCATGCTTTCCCCGAAGGAAATCAGTTTATCAATTGATGTATTGGATGTCCCTTATTTTCCCCCAGTAGCTCGGCTCGTTGGGCCAGGCAGAGGGAGAGATTCAGCACGGTTATGCACCTTCTTGATGACGAAATGCTCTTCACCGTCGTTGTCCGTCGGTTCCGTTGAAGCATCGACTTCCATTCCAAAATCGCGCAAGGACATCTGGTCTTGTGGCAGTCCCATCTCATCGTTTTCTTCAAACAACTGGGCATCGACAGCGTGTGCATACGCCACCTCATCAAGCGCCTCAACGGCGATGTACATGTGACGTGGTAGACCACCGCTGAGTGGGACGACGTGAACCATTTCAGCGGGGAGACGACCATCGAAATTTGAGTAATACGCCATCGTGTCATCCTGCACGACGAAATCTATCTGATACCAACGATCATCGTTCTGCTTCGGACGCAATCGAATGTGGACCATCAACCCAACCTCCTCAGCATCGTCGACAATTCCTGCTTGTTCAATCATCGATTCAAAAACAGGCCCAAGGAAGGTTTTTCCTTCATTTTTCAATTCTTTTGCATGACGGCCGTATGTGTAAAGAATACGGTTTTCAGCAAAGTCTTGGCGGCAAACAATAACAGTGGTATCGGCGTCTTCTCTCATGCAAATGTTGAGGGAAGTCGAGGGTACTTAATCATAGTCAAATTGTGAGAATTCACTCACTCAATACAAGTGTTCATGAATGGTTTCTTTTAGCACAACCCATGGAGCAAGCAATACTCGGAGGCGGGTGTTTTTGGTGCGTTGAAGGTGCTTACAAACGGATTAAAGGGATACAATCAGCTTTGCCCGGTTATGCCGGCGGACCACGTCCCAACCCTACCTACGAGGAGGTCTGCAGTGGTGCGACTGGTCATGCTGAAATCGTAATCATTGATTACGATCCGAAAATCATTTCATTCGATACCATTCTCGAGGTGTTCTTCACCGTTCACGACCCGACACAACTCAATCGCCAAGGCAACGATGTAGGGACGCAATACAGAAGTTGTATCATGCCTACAAATGGACAACAAAAAGAATCAGCTTTAGCCGCCATTGAGACCTTTGCATCCATGTTTGACAAACCAATTGTAACAACCATCGAGGAAGCGAAGCACCTGACAATCGCAGAAGCCTATCACCATGATTACTACGCAAGAAATCCGAATCAAGGATACTGCGCCATGGTGGTTGGTCCGAAACTGGCCAAAGTACGAAAGAAGTTGGCACATTTGTATCAATGAGCATCAGGTGACGCCTGCGCGAAGTTGAAGGAGTGAATTCCTGTCGAGGAATCATGGTCAATGGAATCTTTCAACCACCTACACCGCACAATGAACCCGTGAAAGGATACGTTCGAGGGTCGCCAGAACGTGCAGAACTGGAAACAGAACTTGCTCGCCAAATGGCAGAAGTGTTGGAAATTCCGTGCATCATCAACGGCAAGGAAGTCTGGACCAACAATGTCGTTGAGCAAGTGATGCCACACAACCACGGTCACGTGCTTGCACGAGTCCACCTCGCTGGTGAAAAAGAAGTCAGGGATGCCATACAAGCATCTCTTGATGCTCACAAAGCATGGTCTACGATGCCATGGGAAGCCCGAGGTGCGATTTTTCTCAAAGCAGCTACCATGCTTGCAGGCAATCGTCGCCAAGAGATCAACGCATCAACCATGCTGAATCAATCCAAGACCTGTCACCAAGCAGAAATCGATTCCGCCTGTGAACTCATTGATTTCTGGCGCTTCAACGTTGACTACGCTCGACAAATCTACGAAGACCTGCAACCACCAATCAGCCCTGAAGGTGTTTGGAATCAGAGCGAAATTCGACCTCTGGAAGGGTTCGTTTTCTCGGTAACACCGTTCAACTTTACCAGTATTGCAGGAAACCTACCATCCTGCGCAGCCATCATGGGCAATACAGGTGTTTGGAAGCCAAGCCGCAACTCCTATGTCTCGAATTATAGAATTATGAAACTCATGATGGACGCTGGCCTACCTGCTGGTGTCATCAATTTCATACCAGGTCGTGCATCCGTTGTCGGCGACATTTGTATGTCCCATCCAGACTTAGCAGGTATTCACTTCACTGGCTCAACTGCTGTCTTCAGGAAGTTGTGGCGAGACGTTGCCAACAATTTGGAGAATCTACGAAGTTACCCAAGAATCGTTGGCGAAACAGGTGGTAAGGACTTCATTGTGGCCCATCCAAATTGCGATGAAGAGGCCTTGATTGTAGCCCTACTGCGAGGAGCATTCGAATTCCAAGGACAGAAGTGTTCTGCTGCAAGTCGTGCGTACATTCCTGAATCCGTGTGGTCTCGAATCGAAGCAAAGTACGTCGAGGAGGTTGGAAAGATTACGATGGGGGATGTCGCAGATTTCAGCAACTTCATTGGGGCAGTCATCGACAAGAAGTCTTTCGACAACATCACGGGATACATTGACCGTGCTCACGCAGATTCTGGTTGTTCCATCGTTACTGGTGGCTCATACGATGGATCTACGGGCTACTTCGTTGAACCAACAACCATTGTTTGCTCGGACCCAATGTACGAATCCATGCAAGAGGAAATCTTTGGACCTGTCCTCTCCATCCACGTTTATGAGGATTCCAAGTTTGATGAAATCCTCGGCATCTGTGATTCGACATCAGAATATGCGCTGACAGGTTCGATCTTTGCAACCAATCGTGAAGACATTGAAACTGCGAAGGACGCTCTTCGATTCAGTGCTGGAAACTTCTACATCAACGACAAGCCAACCGGAGCAGTCGTCGGCCAACAACCGTTTGGTGGAGCGCGTGGAAGCGGTACAAACGACAAGGCAGGAAGCCCACTCAACTTGCTTCGTTGGGTTTCACCACGGTCCATCAAGGAGACGTTTACGCCCCCAAGAAGTTGGGGCTATGGCTTCCTTGAGTGATGCGGCCATCGACCTTTTGCTTCAAGTGCATTCTGTACCTTCGGTGTAAGTAGCTCGCCACGGCGATTCTTTGCGATGAGGGAAAGTAGATACCATCCGATGGATAGGATTGGTGTCGCTATGAGAAGCGTTAGAGAAAACCATACGACGAGGTTTCCATCTGTTGCAAACCACGACCAAATTCCAGTCCCAAGCATCGTGATGACCAAAAAGAGGCGGGACGCTTCACTGGGGGTCGACATGCCACGATGATCGATTCGAGGAGCGAACAGTTTGTTCACGAGGCTCATGGCTTGACCAACGCAATCTCCTTCTTGAAGAACTGTTTTGATGTTAGCGAACGCTTATTGGTTGCGGCGGCGAGGGTCAATCCCGCAATGATGAGTGCTCGAAGCCGACTGCTGTTTCCGTGAAGACTGATGGGCGAACTGAGCGGGACTCTTTCCCTATTCTTCATGTAGGTCCAGTTTCGTTGGGATAGTATGCAGGGTACGATTGCTTCGTCGACGTCCCATCTGCAAAGCGAATCAAGATGGTCGAGTGTCGGACGAATGCTTGGTATTGTCATCCTTCTTTGGGTTCTCGCACAATTCGTAGTATTGATTGCAGCTGGATTTCTTGATGGTGATCTTGATGGTGATTTCGGGCCAGTCGATGGCTTATTGATCATTGCTGGTTCGCTTTGTTCCGCACCGTTGGTCATACTTTTGCTGTACATGCGCAGACCAAAACTTGAGCATCTGATCATTGCCGAACCAAGGGCGGATGGTCGGCAGGTTCACTCCTTATCGAACTCAAAAATCCTGCAAACACCCGTACGCACACACATTCGACAATTCATTGTGCGTTCACGTCATCCTCTAAGGGTACCACTCGCAAAACATCTATGGATGCTGTTTCTTGGTGGAGTTATCATTTCATCGATTGCATTTGCTCCGCTGTTGCTCGATTCCAGTAACATCGGATTCATCCTGCTTGCACTGTTCGTAGCTATTCCTGCTTGGTTGGTGGGTTTCTCGACGCCTGTCTTCGCTTGGTGGAGCTACTCATCGTCGCGGTTTCACCTTACAACAACTCGCCAGCAAGGTGAAGCGATGTTGATTGCAGGAATGCTCTCAACCTTCCCAGCCATTGTGATCAACTCGTTCATCACACCTGGTGCTGTCCTCTTGCTCACGGGCGGTCAAGCATCCGCAACATTGGTCGAGAACATTACGGTCATCGTATCTGCCCCCGTTGGAGAAGAACTCTGCAAGGCTCTTGCAGTGTTCTCACTTGCAGGCTTGATCGATTCCAAGAAACGAGGGTTCCAAGTTGGATTTACAGTTGGTTTAGGTTTTGCATTGCTTGAGAACCTTCAGTACATTCTGTTCAGTCTCTTCGCTGGCGAGGTGATGGCCTTCTCGTACGGACTTACAACCGTTGTTCGAGGCATTGGATCCATCCCGGGACATGCTATGTGGACCGCATGCAGTGGATACGCCATTGGACACATGCTCGAGCAGCGAAAACAACCAGATCGAATTCCAGATGTGAAACAATGGAATCTCGTGAATCCACTCAACCCTTCTGCATCTCGTTTCGAACCATCGTTCTCTTCACATCCATCGTTCTTTTCGAAATCATCGAACTTACAACTCCCAACCTCACTGCCCGTTATGCTCGGCATTGCTATGTTTGGCCACGCTTTCTGGAACGGCAGTTCTGTCCTTATGTCGTACATGTCTGGTAATCTCGATCCGGTTGTTGGATTGATTGCTGAATTAACATGGATTGTTGTACTCATCGCTTTGCTGTGGACCTTCGGGCGTTTTGTTTTAGCAGCGGCGATGGAAGACGACGTTTGACCTCAAAACCGAATGCTGTTGAGGCAAAGCCAACGCAAAGAACAAAACCAATCACTTGGGCTCGTGGATGAGGGCTTCGTATGGATTTTACCTCAGGTGGTCTCATTTCAGGGAACATTGTCGTTACGACAATGCTCATTTTCGCTCTCGTTGCCGCATCATTACGAGCGCGTATTCTCGATGGACAGGGCGTTTTCGCTGCAGCACTACTCGGATTCTTTGTTGGTTGTCTTGGCCATTGGACATGGTTGTTGATGCTCCTGTGTTTCCTCTTGAGCAGCCATTTGGCAACAAAGTGGAGATTCGATGAAAAAACAGTTCGTGGGTTGAATGAATCATCGGATGGGCACCGTGGGTGGATCAACGTTGCAGCGAACGGGGGCATGCCAGCCATCGTCGCTTTGCTCGCCTTCCTCATCGAAGATTGGGAACATGGCTTGTGGATGTTCGCAGCAGCAGTTGCAGTAGCAACGTCTGATACTTGGGCGAGCGAAATCGGTTGCCTCGACGATCGAGTCCGTATGATTACAACGCTCAAACCGTGCGAAGCGGGTGTGAATGGCGGATTCTCTCCGAATGGCCAATTCGCTGCAGCGGCTGGTGGCATCCTCATTGGGATAACTGCACTCATTGCGAATTTGATCATGTTCTCACCCACAGTCACCGACGGAATTCTCGTTGCAGGCGTGGTCGCAGGACTCGGTTTCCTTGGTTGCCAAATCGATAGTGTTCTCGGAGCAGTTCTCGAAAATCGTGGATTGTTAACGAAAGGATCGGTCAATGCACTCTCCATCATTGCAGGCGTTGCATTGATGTGGCTCTACTTGGGAACGCCGATGTAATTCGCCGCCGACTTCATGAACTGGTTCACACTCAGCGTGTCATGCGCCATCGCCACGTCTTCGCCGTGCTGCTCATGGCACTGTTCTTTTCTGGCGTTGCGCTGACTTCGGTTCAAGGTGTCGAGAATGTTACCTACGACGCAGGTTATGTTGAGTGGGAGATGGATATGGAGCAACGACTCTATGTTGAAGGCGATGATGCTGAAACCTCCGTCTTGCAACGAGAACGGCCCGATGCAACCTTGGCATTTGCCGAAATTGATCCAACTTCAAACATCGTTCCTATTTTTTCCTTGACTTCTGAGCCAATCGTCCATTCGATGAAAGGAACCATCAACATGACGACCTACTTTAGCGCCTATCTTGTGCCACAATCAGGTTTTGCTCCATCGACAATTTGCAGCAATGCATGGCCCCCCGGCGATGATAAATCAACAACGCTGTACATGACTGTGAGCATTAGTGGAAATACCGTCTATGACGAATCTGTAACACATATCCTCAATACCTTTGCTTCAAACGACCCACAGAACTTCTCAGGGCCAATTGTAATGATGGATATCGACTTGAATGAAGGTGATACATTTGCGATTTCATTGAGCGCTCAACACGCATGTGAAGGAACGACTGCACGCGTCCAGTGGGGCGGCTTTGAGACCAATGCTGGTGGCATCATCATGACGGGCAAGGTGTACGAACCTTCTGCAAGCATACGTGTTGACGCCTCTCGAAGAGCGCACATCGAATTTTCTCCAACTTTACCATGGGGAGAAAGTGACGTCCTTATGGATGGAAACGGAGATTACGCTGTATCATGGGTCTTGCGTGGACCAATGGATGATGACGTGAAAACCAACCGTGACCGCGACATGGTCATGGAGAGTTCCATCGGCAGAATCCGAATGGAACGCAGCCTCGGAAACAATGAGACTGCATGGATTTGGACCGGGAAAGAAGTGCTTCAAAGAGGAACGTCAAATCTTGAAGTTTGTGTCAAGACGTCGAGTGGGAACCCAAATGCTGATTGTCATGCATTTGGTATCATTCGGTTTGAAGTAAAAGGAGAATCTGATGGCTTCGCGAGCTCGGGTTTGTGGCTGAGTTTGACAACAATTGCCTGCTTCCTGGGTTTTACCTTCAAAGGATTCAATGCAGACCCACCCATACCACTTCCAATTCTCATCGCCTTGTTGATTATGGCACTCCTGATGTTACCGGTTGGCTTCTCTGTATCCAACCTGAATACAGAGGCGCAACTCAACGACAATGCACGCATTATCGATGCTGAATTGAAATCTTCTGGTGCAGAATTCACAACGTTGTCAGAACTCATGGGCGATGCTAATGTTCTCGCCATTGGAGCGATTGCACCAGGATCGGAATCCGCTCGAGATCAAGCAAATGAACTGGAATTGTTGCTTGGACAACGCAACGATGTCGCTGTTGTGCAAATCGTGATTGGAGATGATTCGATGATGAGCGATGTCGATGCCTATCGCTCATCCATCAACGGCAGTTGGCCCATTGTTCTTGATTACAATCAAGAGTTTGTATCAACCTCCCCCACTGGGAATGCAGATTCATTGATTCTTGTCGATAGCAGCATGCACGTCACATGGAGCCAGTCGCCGACCGGTGGTGCAAAGGCCATGAACGATGCCATCGATGGAATTGAAGGCGGTGGCCCTACGAGCCTCATGACCTATTTTTCAGTCCTGTTCCCAACTGGTTTGTTCCTCATCTTCCTTGCCCTTCCACGGCAAGGTTGGACAAAACCAGAGGAACCATTGCCTCCTGGAGCTCTTTGGGCAAGCATTGTTATCGCAGGTGGAATAGGTGCTATCGTGATTCACCTTCCTGCCTTGCTTGTAAGTCTACTCCCAATAAGCGCATCATTCACCTACATCGTTTCCATCATCATGTTTGTCTGGTTTGCCTTCATGTGTGCTATGACACTACGGCGCGGTTCTCCTTACGAAGCTGAGGTGATCGGCTCCTTCATCCACAAGATGACTCCTACGTCGTTCCAACAGTGGCGTCCGAGAGAAGACATGCAACGAGATGTGTTCCTAGGGGTATTCATAGGATGGCTGTCTTGGATGGTAGAGCCAAGTCTCGTTGCACAAGGCGTTGGAGCGGCAGCATTGAACGGAGGAATGGGAATCCTCTTTGCAGTTCTTTTACTCCTTGGTAACGTGTTAATCGCTGGAATCACCATTCTTGTCCTTCGATTCATTGCCTCTTGGGGAGGACCATTTTCCAACATCTTCGGCCGTATCGGGGCAGATACTTTCGCTCGCTTCATGGGACTTGTCTTACTTCCAGTCAGTCTCTGGGCGACCACCAACAGTGTTCTAGCCCTCTTCTCGGTTGGTGTGTTCTAGAGAAGCCTTCATGAGGGTTGATGTGAACTTGTTGGAATATGTTTCCACAACAGCCTACATGGTCCAATTCACGAATCAGTTTGATGCAACGTTGCCCGAGGGCATTCGTTCTGCGATACGCTCTTGCTCAAGTTTCGAGACATCATGAACGCGGAGAGATTCTTTCCATAGCGTTTCAAATTCAAACGCCATGGATACTTTTACATCAAACAATACGTGAAGTGGTTCATGACTATGTCGAAGACCATGTCAATGGAACCGTATGGTCGAATGGCCTCATAGGTTCGCGATTTAAAATGGATTATGAAAAAGCAATGCAAATGAGGAATCAACTTATCGAGCGAATTCAAGCTCACAATCACCATACATCGTTTCAAAAAAGACAACCAGAGCAGCACCTGATCGATATGGGAATAAAGACATGCATCAAACTCACGCAACATCCAGTATTTCAGAATCTACTCGTTCAAGGCTCCATCGAACGCATAGAATTGACGACACCGATAAGTTACGGGAGATGGAAACTCTACTCCGCTCCTGACTTCGTACATCATGGACCAAAAGGCAAATCATTGATCAAACTCAATCTGTACGGCCTGCCTTCCAGAAACAACCGAGAACGACAAGCAGCATTGACTCGTTTGTATGGGAATCATGATTCAACCGTTGTATTGTTTTCATTGAAAGAGAGAAAGTGGATTGTCAATAGGATAACACCCATGAACAATCAAGTCCAAGAATCCCTCAACCTTGTTGCAAACGATGTTGAGAAAATGGAGTCCATTCTCTCATTAGTTGGAAGAAATAACGACTTGAGCTTGATTCCTCTAGCAGATTCCTATCGATCTTGTATGCATTGCAACGTTCGATTTCTTTGCCCATCGCAGCATGGCCTTGAGAAAGCCAAGGTTGAACAAAGAACGCTCATGTGTCAATAACGGGATTTCCTACGCTGCATTCATATACTCTCGGCGACATATTTTAACCACCTGTGGGCGATTCTATGCAGTAACGACCTCTGATACCCGGATTAAAAGATCTACCTTTGGCGGAGACGCTTTACGTCTCTGCGCCGGAATCAGGGGTAATGTATTATGAGTAATAATAAGAAAAACACAGGACGCAAGACACGGAAGAATCGACGTAATCGTGACCTCAAATTCGTCAGGGTACCGATCCTCGACGAGAGCGGGAAGAAGATTGGCGAACGAGAGGCCCAAGTTCCACTTGACTTCAAGACGGAACAGACTGAAGTTCATCGTACAGATGCAACGGTCATCAACAACCCTCCTAAGGAGCACCTACCATGTTGTACATCGCAAGATGCCATCGATCGGAAAAACCAATCGATGCTGAGGGAAATCCGAAAATGGCCAGTTCGACGTGAGTGGAACAACCGTACTGGTCAGTACGAGGTTGTCATACCACCGGGTTTCCGAAATAAACATTGGAAACACATGGGTCACTTTCTTCAGTTTCTGGACACTCTAAAGTGATCCAGAACTTGCACAAAAAGGCCGCCGAAAGCCTTGGATTCGGCCCCATTCAGTGTAAGCTATAGGCGATACTCTAAG
>DUJC01000010.1:0-2671 GCA_013330015.1 Candidatus Poseidoniaceae archaeon
ATCTAAACAACATCGAGCGCATACGTCTTCCAGCCGGCACAAGCACACAAGTTGGTGAATGGATGATTATGGTCGAACATCGAGGTGGAAGCAGCCAACGATTCAGTATTGTCCTAGCAGCAGACGCCACACTCATCCCAAAGGCTGATTTGACGACCTTTGGAAATAGTATTCTCCCATCTTCCTACACTCCGCTTGTTGGGGACCTCGTCTCAGTCTCTCTCGCTTGGCATAACCAAGGGACACTTGCCTCGGGTGCATATCGAATTCAAGTAGAAGATGTTACAGAAGGCTCCATCCTTTACGACTCAAACCGTTCTTCGCTCGAAGGTGGTGAACTCGATTCCGTTTCGTTCTTCACCCAATTCAGCACAACGGGAATCCACACGCTACGACTCTCTCTCGATACGAGCAATCAGGTCCCTGAGTTGAACGACGGTGTGGGCGGTGTAAACAACAACGTGCTCGATGTGGACATAGAAGTTACAGCTCAGGGTTTGAGGGTGGTCTTCCTACAGGACGATGGTAGCATTCCTCAATCAACGGCTGACAGAGATGCAGCGGCATATGTCGAAATGGACGTTCGAAATGAAACAGGGCTCTCGCTGCCGTTTGTTGTTATGCACGAGGGTACTGGTGAACGCCCTGTCAGTTTGACAGTTTCAGGTGTCCAAGAACCAGACCTGATTTATCCTGCGATTCTCAACAGCCCAGAAGACCAATGGTCCCGTACAGTAAACGAGTCCGGGCCGTTCACGTTGAGTGGTCAAGGAACCGAAAACGACACAGTTTATCTCCAGCTCGATTTGGAGGATCTTTCCGCAGCGCTTGACGGCTCGACAGAACGATTCGCTCGTGCGGGAACATTTGTTGTTGACGTGACCGCTCGCTACCAAAATCAACCGACTGTATCGCACACGCAACGACTGACTTTCATCATTGATCAAGTAGACTCGGTTGATGTTGTGCCATCTGGAACCGTAGGCGTGGAAGCACAACCTGGTGGAAGCACTGGCTTCTCAATCGGTGTGCGCAATACTGGCAACTCAGCAGCACAATACACGATGTCGTGCACATCGGCCTCACAGTGGCAGATTATGCTTGGAAACTCCAATTCCTCTACATTGGAGTTTGAACCATTAAACATTCTCCAAGACCTTTCAATGGGTGTCAATGTGTTTGTTCCGGGTGTTTCGAATGGTCAACCGGCAGCAGGTTTAATCGATCAAATCACGTGTGTCGTGACATCGCCAACAGATCCAACGTTGAACCATGTTGAAGTGGTCGATGTTGTGGTTTCAGAATTGCGTTCTTTCAAATCCGATCTTTACGGTCCATCCGGGGCCGTCGGTCCTGGGGCACTCGCAGCACCAGTCTATGCCAACACAGGAGATGTCGTTTACTACAATCACACCATCAGCAATGATGGTAACATAGAGATGGGTTTCACAGTGACGCTTGAGAGAGGCAACCCTTCGTGGGCTGCTCAAATGTCGTATCTAGACCAAACGAGTTCAACCAACCTCAACCTGAACCTACCAGCCGGACAATCAGCAGATGTGCAGTTGATGCTTGTTGTTCCAGAAACCGCCCGGGAAGGGAACTCAAACACCTACACTCTTCGTGTTGAACACAGTGCCCAATCGTTTACACTCAACACAACTTCGCTGGTCGTATCGGACAACCTCGATGTGCAACTTGAGCAAACAGAAGCGGGAATCGTCTCGGCAGTTGTTGGCGAAAATTTCACATTCGTTGAACTCAATGTTCTCAACACAGGCAATGCCGACCTCGACTTGGAATGGAGTTACGGCCTTGCCCCTGATGGATGGACGGTCAACTATGCGAACCCACCATCCTTTGTTGGTGTTCTCTCTCAAGCCAACGTTGTTGTGGCCATCCTTCCACCGAATCAAACCGATGCGGGCACTGGCTTCGATCTCCCACTGTATGTCAACGCAAGCAATGATGGTCGTTTTGTTACGAGTGAATTGGTTGTCAGAGTGGAAGTACCTGAAAGCGATTTCGCAGGCATATCAACCGATGAATCCTCTGCCCCACTGTTGTTCATACCACGTGACGGTTCTGCACAGCAAACCTTCACCCTCGTTAACGAAGGTAACCAACCACTGAGCGGTACATTACGAGCTGAAGTACGTGACTCTGAAGGCATGGTGCTATCGGATCGAAAGGTTACCGTGTCTCCATCATCCATCACCGAACTCGGCGTTGGGCAAAGCATCGATGTTGTTGGTAAGGTTATGCCTGATTCCGATGCAGAGGACGGTCGCTACCAACTCGTCATCGTGTTCACGTCTGATTCAAACGTCGTTATTGAATTTGCAGCGGATACGAGCGTTAGTGCTCAACAATCATCTGGTGGACTGCTCAACATGTCGCCCTGGATTGCCTATCCGTTACTAGCAGCAGTAGCGGTTGCCATGGTTATTGCTGCTCGCCGACTCAAATCCTCAGCGAAAGTAACCGACTCAGGTACCGACCTTGTGTCTCCTGATGCTCATACAAATCCAGACCATCTCGGCACACGTCGTGACGAAGCTCTCGACATCAGCCATTCTGTGAACGATATGGCATCAGGCGAAGTCTCACAAGATGAAATCGCTGCTGCGCTTGCCCAATCGATGGACATGCCTGTTCCATTGGCATCGGC
>DUJC01000010.1:3029-4975 GCA_013330015.1 Candidatus Poseidoniaceae archaeon
CCTCCTGCTGGACTCCCTCCGGCAGGTCGTCCTCCCGCTGGTTTGCCACCTGCCGGTCTGCCACCAGCTGGACTTCCACCATCTCCGGTCAAGGAAGTCCCGCCAACACCAGCAGGTCCACCATTACCCCCCGGAGGTCTTCCGAACGGATGGACCATGGAGCAATGGCAACACTATGGGGAGCAGTATCTTCAGCGCATGGGATTGAAGTGATACGTTCAAATGGATGATACAGAACGTTGGCCCATGCTGAACATAGTTTTGTTTGGTCCACCTGGTGCTGGGAAAGGGACGCAAGCCCAACGTATGATGGATGCGACTGGTTTGCCGCAGGTTTCGACGGGTGATATGCTACGTGCTGCAGTTAAGTCGCAAACAAGCGTCGGTCTGGAAGCGAAAAAGTACATGGATGCAGGAGCACTTGTACCGGATCAAGTCATCATCGATCTCATCAAGGATCGAATGAAAGAGGATGACGCGCAAAAGGGCGTCATGTTTGATGGCTTCCCTCGAACCGTTCCTCAGGCAGAAGCCCTAGCTGAAATCGTCGATGTTTCGATAGTTCTTGCAATCGATGTTCCGGATGAACGTATCGTAGAGAGGATCTGCGGTCGTTTCAGTTGCGGCAACTGCGGTGTAGTCTATCACGATTCATTCAATCCGCTTCCGGAATCTGGTTGTGCTTGCGGAGCCTTCTCCGAGAAACGCCGGGCGGATGATACAGAAGCGACAGTGGTTGCGCGATTGAAAGCATATCACGAACAAACAGCACCACTTGCAGCCTTCTACGGAGATGCAGGATTGTTCACGGTTGTTGATGGTGATAGAGACATCGATTTGATCACAACGGATTTGCTCAATGCACTTGAGTGAGGTTGAGCAAATGAGTCGTCGACGACGTCTGAAGGACAAGCGAAGGCAACATGCCTTACAATCTCGAGATCAACTTCTTTCGATGCTACAAGATGCTGAGAACCACCCAATCGAGCATCGCAAGAGGTACGCTCGACATTTGTTCAAAATCTCTCGTCGTCATCGACTAAGGTTGACAAGTGAAGCAAAAGAAGTTGTTTGTCGCAAGTGCTCATCCTTATTGGTTCAAGGATCAACTGCTCGAGTACGTTTGCGAAATGGATTGAAGATCTACACTTGTTTTTCATGTGGACATATACGTCGCATCCCTTATTCGACTTCTAAGGAGGTTTTAGTGTGAAGGTCCCTGATTCGATTCTACGACAGGCAAAAGACGCCTCGTTACCGGTGACAATGCGGATTGGAAAATCAGGCCTTTCGGATGCCGTTGTCGTGGAATTGGAAGGACAACTCTCATCGAGAACACTGGTTAAAGCAAAAGTCAACCGCGGCCTCTTTCCTCGCGAAGAGATGAAACAGGTTTGGGCACATCTCGCAAGTGAAACATCAAGCCACGTCGTGTTTGCGCGAGGGAACGTGGCTGTTTTTTGGAAGAATTGATTCAAACTCCAACCCAACGCTCAATAAGGTCATGTTGGTCCAAACAGCATGGGCGGTAGTCTTCTTTTCACGCGACGACATCCAGCACAATTGATTGCACTTCTCTCTTTGATTATCGTCGGTACGATGTACTTCGTACAAAGTGGCTTTGCTGCTGGTGGTGGAGATGGGATTCATCTTGAGATTACCGTTAAGGAGGGAATGGATAAGCAAGCCGTTTATGTCGGGCTTGGCATTCTCTTGTTCGTTTATGCTTTGATCATTACCGAGGTTGTTCATAGGACACTCGCTGCAGCACTCGGCGGCCTTCTCGCTGTCGTCGCCCTGAACTTTTACTCCGTTGAAGACACGCTCAGTCTCAAAGCAGTAACGACCATGATTGACTGGGAAACCATTGGGCTACTTCTTGGTATGATGGTCATGGTCGGTGTCATTTCGCACACGGGTGTCTTCGAATGGTTTGCAGTGCAAGC
>DUJC01000010.1:5360-7162 GCA_013330015.1 Candidatus Poseidoniaceae archaeon
GTTACGGCTGTTTTGTCGGCATTTTTAGACAACGTTACGACCATGCTTCTGCTTACTCCCGTCACAATTCAAATCGCTAAGGTACTCGACATCAAACCAATACCGATTCTGATTTCAGAAGTTCTGTTTTCGAACATCGGTGGTGCAGCCACCATGATCGGTGACCCTCCGAACATTATGATCGGGTCTGCTATGTCCCCCTCGGCGATTGAAGGTAACAAAGATGCTGACATCGCAGCACTTGCATCAGATGGCGTCACATTCAACGACTTCATCATTGAGATGGCACCTGGTATTTTGTTGACAATCGTTCCATCCTTTATGCTCATTCGCTGGTTGTACAAGGATGAGTTTAGTGGGCGACGTGATCGAGACATTACTGAACTTGAGCGCCAATATGCGATTAAGGACATGAAAGGTCTCAAGGTAAGTGGCACCATTCTTTGTCTCGTGATCGTAGGATTTTTCTTGCACCCAGTTGTTCACATTGCAGTTTCTTGGGTTGCTCTCGCAGGCGCAGTCATCATGCTCCTTGCTACGAACCCACACGAATTAGAAGAGCCTTTGGAACATGTTGAGTGGACGACGTTGCTCTTCTTCGCCGGTCTGTTCGTACTCGTTCACTCACTGCAGTATATGGGTGTCATCGACTACATCGGTAGTTTTGTTGAGAAAGGTATCGAATCGTTCAGTGAAGAGTACAGACTTGCTGCTGCTGTTGTGATTATTCTCTGGGTCTCAGCTATTGCATCTGCCTTTATCGACAACATTCCATACACTGCGACAATGATTCCAATCGTTCTCTCGCTTTCTGTTGAACTCAACCTCGATCTTGGACCACTGATTTGGGCTCTTGCCTTTGGCGCTTGCCTTGGAGGTAACGGTACTCTCATCGGTGCCTCAGCAAACGTTGTAACAGCTGGACTCTCTGAAGAAGCCGGCTACCCAATATCGTTCAATGAATTCTTTAAAGCAGGTTTCCCTGTTATGATTCTCTCGACCTTTATTGTCACCTTCTACATGGTCCTCGTCTATGTCGTCGGAGGCGAAGATGGTGGTACGACATGGAAGATTGCTCTCACCTGTATTGCACTCGTCGGAATCATCGCCCAATACTCTCGAGGCCGTGCCAAAGGAAAGTCGCCTGCAGAAGCCTTGGTTGACGATGACGCTGAAGAAATCATTTCTGCCATCAAATCCGTGGTTATTTCCTCTGGTAGAGCAGACACCACCCTTGATGCTGAAGAGTAGACCCGGCAAGGCGTTGGATTGAAGAACCTGAACCCGAAGGGACAACGGGGTCACCATGAACGAATGCGGAGTCTGCGGCATTCTGTATCTCGCTGGTGGTTCTTGCCCTGCTTGTGGTTCGCAAATTCAAAAGAAGTCTCAAGACTTTCAGGACTCAGAAATGGTTCTTCCCACAGAAGTACCTGGTTTGGACGAGGCCGCTGACGCTTGGTATGCTCTGGAAGGCATTGAGCGCCCAGCCGAGGAGAAGGAGCCTGTTCCATCTTCGACACTACCATTTGGCTTTGGTGGCGAATCGCTGACCAACGTGTCACGTCTGCCGTTTGGAATCGGAAGCCATCGCGATGGAATACCGTTCGATGTGGAGCATGGTTCTGAGACGCAAGAAGAAGAGCCTGACCCTGAATCTCCGGTTGTTTTGGCACAAGAGAATGTGGTTGGAACAGAAAACGTTGCTTCTATTGCAGAGCCTGAAAATGATGAATCAGAAGAGATTGTTCCTTCGCTTCCCGAGGTAGATCTCCCAGCCCAAGTGGAGGCTTCTCCAACAC
>DUJC01000141.1 GCA_013330015.1 Candidatus Poseidoniaceae archaeon
TAACTCTGGAGAGGTTGGAATTTTTTCATATTCCCCGGGATTGGTCCTCGTGTTTTGCTCATTGTTCATCGTCGCTTCATGGTTTATGCGTGATATCGATGGTATGATTCAAGTTGGTGTCGCCTTTATCGTAGGGATTTTCTGCATGATGATGATGTCAACAGCCATGCTCTCGCATTTCAATCGAAGGCTGGGGTGGAATACAACCAATCCAAAAACCCTGCCCGTTCGATTTGTCATCCTCATTCTTCTTGGGATCAGCTACGTTGTAGCGAGTTTTCTACGGGCTAGGGGTTCGATATCAGAGAATGTCATCGATATTGGCTTTGCAATTCTTCTCTTGAACGTATTCTTCATGATGAATCCGTTGAAGATTCTACGGTTCTCCATCGGCAAATTTGCAAAACCACATTCCCGATTTGTCTTCATAGGATACTTTCTGCTACCCTTACTCTCGCTCGTTTCAATCGCCCCTATTTGGACAGGTCATGAAGGCATAGCAAACATTCAGCCAACGCATTGGTTGTTGATTTCTTATTCGTGTTTCTTCGTCGTGTGCGGGTTCGCTATTTTCCTTCACGAAGATCACTTGCACTATTCTCCATCCACGCGTACAACACATTGGCACCTTGTGTTGATGTTCCTTGCTTGCGGCGTTCTTATGACGTGGTCACTCTATGACGGAGCCGTGCTTTTGGATGGAGAATACTTACCGGTGTACATTTGGATTGGAACCCAAAGTGCTGCATCCTTCTTACTCGCCATCCTGTTTATTCGACACACTATTTTCCCATCGGACAACTGGCATCGTATGCCGATGTTTTACGACCGACTCATGGAAAGCAACGATTGAACATCGTCCAACAAGTCCAGAGAAGACTGAGTAAATCCCAGCACTGTCGGTTCTGTACCTTCAACTAGTTGTGCGTACTTCCCCATCATACCAGCCAAGTCATAGCCACCAGCCTTACCAATCCAAGAGTCTGATTCGATGAGTTCAACCAGTGCATCATCGGAGAAGTCCTCGATTTCAACAACAGCATGTTCGACGCTTGAGTGCCAGTTGCCCATAGCTTGCACCATTGTTGCGGACCATACACGGTGACGGCGACCACGTAAACGTAAGAGCATGGCAACTGCTTGTTCTTTCGATGTTGGTTTGCCCAATGCAGCTTGTTCGTCATCAGGATCTTCTACAAGTGTATCCGAAACGATAACGACATCGAACTCGTCATTAAATTCGACAGCCTTTGCTTTCCGTGAAACAACTTCTTTCACTTGTTCGTAGAGAATCTGCCGAGGCACAGATTCATCCACACCCTTGAGTGCGACTTGTTCTACATTTGCAAAGCGCTGTCGAAGAATGGTGCCTCGACGTTCAGATGCTGAGGCTAGAAGGATGCGCATAACCGAAACACGTCACATCAACCACATCAGATTTTGCAAACAAAACGGGGGTGAATTTCAAGTGTTGAATCGTATTCCTCCATATTGAGGCGGAACAATGGACATCATGGAACGAATTCCCACAAACGTTGAAGGACTCGATGAGAACATGCAAGGTGGCATTCCAAAGGGGCACATATGCATCGTTGCAGGTGCATCTGGTGCGATGAAGTCAAGTGTCACTTTCTCAATGCTCTACAACGCTGTATTGTATGGTGAAACGAGTGGGATTTACGTCACGCTTGAGCAAGGAAAAGAATCCCTGCGAGCGCACATGTCCAACATGGGCATGAACGTTGACGATCCTCGTGTACGCAACCGAATTGCTATCATCGATCTTTCTGACCTTCGTGTCCAACTCGACGAACAAGGCATGAGCAACCGTGTTGATTGGATGGGTCAATTGATCAAACAACTTACAAATTACAGGAAGTCCATCGGTTTTGAACTGCTTGTCTTCGACTCGCTTGGTGCGTTCTTCACGCTCACCAAGATGGAAAATCCTCGAGATGAAATTTTCAGACTGTTTGAAGCCGTACGTCGTCTTGAACTAACGTCATTCTTTATTTGTGAAATGACGGGTGAAAACCACAAACAATTTGGCGAATACGGCGTAGAAGACTATCTTTCAGATGGTGTGATTCATCTCGTGATGGATCGGAAGGAAGACGACGTTCAACGAAAACTCGGCATCATCAAGATGCGGCATACACGGCATGCATTGGGTTACAAACCATTCAATTGGAAGCAAGAAGAACAACGCTTCACAGTTCTTTGATCATTCAACCGTCACTGATTTCGCAAGGTTACGAGGCCGGTCCACGTCATTATCGAGAGCAAGTGCTGCATGATAGGCAATCAATTGCGTCGGAAGTACACTCAGCAATGGAGTCAACATTGGGATTGTTGATGGAATTGGAATACTCACATCCGCAATTTCAGAAATAGGATCACCTTCCTCATGAATCAGGATGATTTTTGCACCGCGTGCCTTACACTCATGGATTGCATTCAGAGTTTTGTCCTGAACGCCATCGTTTGGAGCGATGACAACAACGGGTGAATTTACTTCAATCAACGCGATTGGTCCGTGCTTCATTTCACCAGCTGGATAGGCCAGACACGGAATGTACGCAATCTCCATCAGTTTGAGGGCACCTTCAGAAGCAACTGGCGAAGAAATACCTCTTCCCAGAAACAGAACACTCTTGGCCTTGGTAACCAACTCAACAGCCTGTTCAATTGGTCCAG
The DNA here is from genome assembly GCA_013330015.1 of Candidatus Poseidoniaceae archaeon. Lineage (GTDB taxonomy): Archaea > Thermoplasmatota > Poseidoniia > Poseidoniales > Poseidoniaceae > MGIIa-L2 > MGIIa-L2 sp8574u. Next base: position 2,698 of record DUJC01000141.1, read on the forward strand.
GTTGTTCGAGGTACGTTCGTATCTTTTCAGGAAGAGTACGCATTTCACGAATGATTGATTTCCCCTTGGTCTTTGAAAGATGACGGCTTCGACCGAGTTGTAGAGCGAACAAGGCAAGGGCTCCGACCATGTTCGTGAACGCCTTTGTTGAAGCAACGGATTGTTCTGGTCCAGAGTGGATGTAGACACCCTTACCGCATTGCCTTGCAATACTCGAACCGACAACGTTCACAACGCCATAGACATCCGCCCCCTTACGTTGAATTTCCTTGACCGCTGAGAGTGTGTCAGCCGTTTCTCCTGATTGAGATATCGCCAGATGGAGCGCATTTGGATTGATGACTGGGTCGTTGGCATTGAATTCACTTGCGACATGGGAAACTGCAGGGATTCTTGCCCATTGTTCAATCAAAATCTGCCCAATCTGAGCAGCATGCAAAGCCGTACCACACCCAATCAATCGGACATGAGGGAGTTGTGCAAGATCCTGAGGCTGTACCTGGAGACCACCCAGTACCGATGTCCCCTCAGCATGACGTAATCGACCCGAAATACAATGCTGCAACGATTGTGATTGTTCGTGAATTTCCTTGAGCATGAAATGAGGATATTCTCCCAACTCGCTTTCTCCCCACTCTTCATCCAACTGGAGAAGGTGGGATTCAACTTCTTGACCATCCGTTTGCATGACTTGGAAATTGTGTGCATCAAGCTTCGCAATTTGCCCATCTTCAAGTGCAACCAGTTGATCTGTATGCTCCCGAATTGCATGAGGGTCACTTGAAATGAACATCTCATTGTTTCCTCGACCAATGATGAGAGGCGATCCATTGCGAGCGCAGAGTACATAGTCGTATTCTTGAAACAGGACGCAAACGCCCCACGTTCCTCTAACCATTGAGAGAACACTCTGAAGTGCCTCGAGCGGCTCTTTACCTTCATCAAGAGCCATCGCAATGTAATGACAAAACACTTCAGAATCGGTTTCCGAGTTGAGTCGAACGCCTGCACGTTTGAGACGCTTACGAAGTGCATCGGAATTCTGTAGGATACCATTGTGAACGATTGCAACTTTCCCGTCATTGCTGATATGGGGATGAGCGTTCTCTTTCGTAACTCCACCGTGAGTTGCCCAGCGTGTGTGAGCAATGCCCATGGAGCCTTTGATGTTCGGTAAGGATGAAGCCATATCTGAAATTTTTCCGATATCCTTGTAGGATTGCAACTGCCCATTCTTGACAACAACACCACTCGAGTCATAGCCTCGATATTCGAGACGTAACAATCCTCTGACAAGCAAGGATGAGGCATTTCGGTGACCGATATAGCCAAAAATTCCACACATAAGATCACTTCAAAGATTGAATCTTTCCGAACAGATAGGACACGTAACCTGAGCCCGCATCAAATCGGTTACCGGGAAATTAGCGTCACATGAAGGGCATACCGCCTGACGACGAAGAGGAGGTAAATCTGCTAATGGCAGTAG
>DUJC01000074.1:0-1306 GCA_013330015.1 Candidatus Poseidoniaceae archaeon
CCAGGTGGTCCGGATCGAGATGGACCCGGAGGTCCCTTGCGAGTTTGTTCGACGACTTCTTCATCATCCTCTTCGAAGATGGCTCCACAGTGTGGACATTTTGCATCGGATTCTTTGACGAGCCCATCACATACTTCGCACGCAAACATCTCTTCTTCGTCTTCATCTACTTCTGCACCTATGGTCGTCACTTGTCCATCCTTCATGCAAGAGAGAACGATTTCGACGGCCATATCGTATCCTTTGAGAGCAACTTCAGTTTGAATCGCATGTTCGAAGGCAGAGGATAAATCTTCAGGAGTGTCGAGCACTCGGCCGTCATCAACGTAGGTGAGGTTGACGATTAGTGCACCTTCAACGATTTTTGCTTCAGGCGTTTCAACAGCGACGCCTCGCTTTCGTGCAACGCGTCGAGAAGCAACCTCGCACATGCGGCGAAGGAGCGCATCATTGGGGCCATCGGACGTTGATTGGCCCATGGTTCCAGCGAGAACTTCTGCGGCGGGCGTGATTCCTTGTGCATCCTTGAGGTGTGATGGTAGATCAGCTCCAAGGTTTGCAAGAACATTGGACGCAGTCGATTGGTTCATGTTGAGCCATTGACTTCGGCGTTCGTTCTTGACAGCACGCTCGGTCTCAGCCAATCGATTTACCATTGCATCCGTCGGGGATGCTGTTGGGTTGTTGGTAACGGTTGTACCTCCGAGTTGCTTACCCAACTGGGATTCGACATTGGTGCTCGGAACGGCACCACTTGCAAGGGTTGGGCCTCGTGGTTGCTGTGGAATATCGCTTTGTTGCGTATTGATCGGCATACCTTGCGGCATTGGTTGGCCTTGTGGGACGAAGGGTTGCTGCTGAGGGAATTGATTGCTCATTTGATTCGGGAACTGGCTTGGCTGCTGCGGAGGAAGTTGGCTGCCTGGTGGCAAGTTGTTTTGTTGCTGAATTCCTGAGGCTATGTTTTGTAAAATGTCCGCAGGAATACCCTGTGGCATTCCTTGTTGCTGCATATCACGCTGCTGTCGTACCGCCTCGCCAGATACGACACCAAAGCCACGTCCGCCTGTGATTTCGCCGCCACCTAGGCTTTGCGATCCCATTGCGGAGAAGCTCCCTGCTCTGGAGAATTCTTGTCGGGCTCCACATTCGGAGCAAAAGATGGAATCGTCAGGGATAACTGCACCGCAGGAACCACACTCCATCTCCTCACCCTTACCTACCTAAACATCCCTTATTCTAAAGTCTTCTATGTTCTGCTATGCAAATGAGCCTACAAGGAGTGAGAATCTTCATGCGGGAGAGG
>DUJC01000074.1:1710-4042 GCA_013330015.1 Candidatus Poseidoniaceae archaeon
ACAACTTCTCGCTCCTTTTATCCGACTCTCAAGTATCTGCCAAAGAAGATACGCGGCCAAATTGGTTTACTGTATCTCCTTGCGCGAGTCGCCGACACAATCGCAGATTCCAAAGTGGGAGAAACTGAAGTGTTGATCGATGCTTTGTCGAACTACAACAACGTTGCTCAAGGACATAGTGATACACTTTCAGACTTGAGGGAACTTGCCGATATACAATCCAATCCTGATGAAGGTGAATTGTTGCGAAATGTGCAGCAGGTTGTTGATGCATTATCGGTCTACGGTCAAGAAGACCAAGAGCGGATGTTGGAGTGTCTTGATGTCATCGTCGGTGGTCAAATATTGGATTTACAACGATTCGGAATCGCTCGAGAAGGTGGAACAATTTCATCTCTTGATTCGGATGATGAGTTGGATGATTACACCTTCAGAGTTGCTGGATGCGTGGGCGTGTTTTGGACCAAGATGTCGCTTGCACACATTATGAAACTGCCAAAGGACAAGGAAGAGGTGTTCTTTCAGCGAGGGATTCGGTTTGGAAAAGCGCTACAAATGATCAACATTCTTCGAGATATCCCTGAGGATCTGCGCTTTGGACGTTGTTACATTCCAGGTGTTCGACTGAAAGAGATTGGCCTTGAGCCGAAGGACTTGTTGGACATGAGGAATATTGGAACGTTCCGTCCGCTGTATGATGCCTACCTTGATTTGACGAGCGAACATCTCGATGCGGCGGTAGAATACATTCGAATGATTCCTGAGCGTCAATTTCGACTCAAAGCTGCATGCATGCTCCCCGTCTTAATCGGCCAGCGAACAGTCACGCTGCTTCGTGAAGGCAACATATTGGATTCTGATGAAAAAATCAAAGTCACTCGTGATGAGATGAAGGGATACTTCAAGAAATTGCTCAGGGCGTTGATTATTCCTGGAGGGGTTCAGAGACTCCTTTCTAAGAATAAAAATACGCGCTAGTGTGTTTTGTGAGTATTTGTTCACTTTGTGAATGAAGGAAAGACTTGTCCGAACTTTCGAGAGGAGGGCTCTTAAACAACGACCCTTAGGCGTATATGTTTACGATGTTGGAACGCCGCAAACCACTCGACCTACTCTTTCCGCTCAAAGGCGGTGCAGAGAGCAGCGTGGACGCGAAATCCTCTCCGACACCACTCGATCGGCTTCGAGCCGGTGTTATGCTTGCCCGTGATGCTGTTAAAGCCGTAAGCGTGACAGCCATGGAAGCCCTTCGAGAGGGTGCAATGATGATTGGTTTGTTCAACGACCAAAACGAACTCGTCGACCCATTTGTCGATCTTGATGCACCCATTTGGTCCGACGAACCTCCAATCGAACTGTACCGTTTGGCCTATCGTTACTGCGAAGAATTGACAAAGCGAGAAGCGGGGAACTTCTACCACTCGTTCAAGTATCTTCCAGAAGAACAACGACTTGCTATGTGCGCTGTCTACGCATTTTGTCGTCGTGCTGATGACATTGCAGATGGTGACTGGGCAGACCGATTCCCTGGTTCAACGGTTGAATTGAGCCAAGAGGCTGTAGAATACAGGCTTCAACTCGAATCACTTCAAAATCGAACTTCAATCCTTGATGACGACATGTATCTGAACAAAATCAACCAGTTGTTCTTCTTCAGAAAGAAACTTTCAACCTGTTACAATGATGTGTACAGTACAGACCCCGTCTTCCTTGCACTCAAAGATACCATTGAGCGATACACCATTCCTCGAAGTGTCTTCGATGACTTAATTTCAGGAATGGAGGACGATTTGTATAGCAATCGCTACCGAACCTTCGAGGAATTGTACGTATATTGTTACCGTGTTGCATCGGTCGTTGGACTCATGTGCATCGAAATTTACGGGTACGATGACCCTCGAGCAAGAAAGTTCGCCGAATCATGGGGTATTTTCATGCAGCTGACCAACGTTCTCCGCGATGTAGGTGAGGACATTGAGCGTGACCGAGTTTACCTTCCTCTCGATGAATTGGAGCGCAACGGAGTGACAGAACAGGATCTCTACGGTGGGAAAGTTGTTTTGAACACGTCTTGGGAGCCATACTGCCACCATTACGCAAAGCGAGCTCGAACCTACCTCGAAGAGGCACGACAACTCTTACCACTCTTGCCTCGACGAACGCGTTATTCTCCGGCTGCAATGATCGCATTCTACGATAAAATCTTGAAGCAGATAGAGAAGCAACAAGGTGATGTATTTACGCGCCGAGTCAAACTCAATAAGGCTCAGAAATTGAGTCTCGCAGCAGCGGTGTACTTGCGACACCGATTCCTTCCGCGATTCTTGGACCC
>DUJC01000050.1:0-2106 GCA_013330015.1 Candidatus Poseidoniaceae archaeon
CGAAGAATGTCTCTAAGTGAGCCCCGTCGTGGCATTGATGTGCCTAGAGGGACCGGTATGGAACGGTCATTGGTTAACTCTTGATTCCAACGTTTTTTGCATTCGCAATCCAATCCATCGAACTCGTTCAATGATCCTGATACCGCGTAACGTTCGATAGCAGCAACAACTTCTCCATCGCACTCTCCACAGTTGTGGGAACCTCGAATCTTTCCACCTGCAGTTGGGTGTATGATCAACCGTGAAATCTGATCATCATCTCCATTCATACCACCGTTTGGATGAACGATGTGGTGACTCTGTTGAATCAGTTTTACAAGGGACCAAAGCCATGGTGGACGATATTCTCTATGCCGATGAAGACGGTCGATGACGGTGCCACGCTGAATATTCATTGGATTGATAGAAATCTCATCGCTCTGTTCAGCAACCGCTTCAATCCACTTAACACAGTGATCGAGTGCATCAGCCTCACTCATGAACGGAGGCTTGAACATGAGATATGTCTTCACTCGAAGATTGAATTTCTGAAGGCGTCCAACCGCTCTATCCCAGGATGCGGCAGAAAATCCTTTGTTCACGTGGAATCGTAACACCTCGTCATCGTATGCTTCAAGGCCAATTGCAACGGTAAAGTTTGGATTAATCGAAGTTGCCCAGGCCAACTTTTCTTCTGTAAGTTGTTCAGTTCTGCTTTCAACAATAAGTTCCTTACCAAGTTCGAAACAGTCCCGTAGAACGGTTTCTTGGAAATCAACTGGAATTTCTCGGTCTTCAAGCAAAGAACCCGACGTGTACACTTTCACCATGGCTTGGCCTTCGAAATTGTTGAACTTCTCTTTTGCATGCTGCCATTGAGCATGAAGGTCATCGCTGTTGACATCGTCTCGGGTATCGTTGAAGTATCCACAAAAAGTACAACCTGATGACCACCACCAATGGCATCCTTTGGTTCGAAGAATAACCGTTACTGCTGAGCAAGGTTGTCCATCAGTGGTCATTTCAGGTGTGGAATAAACCGTTGCTGGATAGGAAGCATCCCAGGACTGTTGGCGCTCCTTTGCCCAAGGCGTGTTGGCAGGGGCTTTCACAAGATCGTGAATCCTGAGCCCTTTTGCATCATCGCCCAGCATCGTTAGACCCTTGCCAAATGACATGAACATCCCTCGGTCTATTCCTCTTCAAGGATTCGTTTGAAAATGATATCCGAACCAGCCTTGATGAATTGTCCTTTTGGATGATTTGGGTCTTGATCTTCTGCAGAAACAACGAGTGACTGGTAGAGATTCGCAGGAACTCGAACATCGACTCGACTTCCTAAGCGAATCATGCCGTAACGCTCTCCACGCCGCAATGTATCGCCAATTCCTTTCCAAGGTACGATGGTCCGAGCAAGTGCTCCTGAGATTTGCATCACTTCGATTCGCTCACCATCTTCAGCCTCAAAGACCGTTCGAACACGTTCATTGAACTCGCTTTCCTTACGGTAGGCAGGAGCAAACGGACCGCGCCGTTTTCCTTTCCCCGTTCGATGTTCCATCGCAACAATTTCTGCAGCTCGTGGAGCGCGATTGACGTGAACGTCGAGCGGTGACATGAAGATAGCAATTCGCCAAACATCTGAGTCTTGAGGTGTCCCTTCCGAAGCAACAAAGCGTTGCTCCGTCTCAAACGAAAGTGGCTTCTCGCAGGGTTTTGGATACCAGTCTCCAGTGTGTTCATCATGCTCTATGTTGCCTTCTTCGCGTTCCTTTCGAGATGGTCGACGTCCATTCGCTCGCTCACGGCGAACAAACATGACGTGCCCATCAGCCGGTGAGACGAGAATTCCTGCATCTTGAGGGATGGGGCGGTCTGGATCCCTCCAGAAGTTTGCAAAAAATACAGCGATCATTAGGCAAAAGACGCCCAGCAATGGCATCAACCCATTGAGCGTATCAAGATATATCCCGCCAATAAGGATAGCAATACCTGCAATTGTGAAGGTCGCTACAGGAGCATGCCCTCCTTGGGCGAGACCTGCCAAGGCGTTTCACCTCAGTTGTCAGCCCAAGGGTCGACATCCGAGTTCCACGTTTCAGCAGAGGATGCCTCGGCCTCTTCCTC
>DUJC01000050.1:2485-3589 GCA_013330015.1 Candidatus Poseidoniaceae archaeon
CTGGCGCTTCTTCGACTGCAACGTCTTCAACAGGGGCTTCTTCGGTGGCCTCGGATTCTTCTCCAGTTCCTTCTTCGATAACTGCCTCAGCCTCTTCAACGGTCATCTCCGCTGCTCGTGCCTCGACCATCTCATCCATTCGATCGGTGAAGGCACGGGACATGTGCTGTGATTGACGCTCAGCTTCAACTGCACGCTCAATCATCTCGTATCGTTCCTTGATTGCCTTGTTGAGGTCTTCGAACAATGTCATGTGAGCAACGTACCAGTCGTCTCGCGCTTTCATTTCAGAAACAGCGAGTTTGAGGTCATTGTCAAGTTCTTCTGCAATTCCGAAGACCTTGCCAAGTCGGTCCTTTTCTCGTGAATACTTTTCCTCCATGGTTTGGAGAGCTGGTTCCAAGTGCTCGACACGCTTGTCAGCCTTGGTTGCTTTCATTTCCAACTCACGAATTCGGAAATCTTTCTCAGCGATCAACGATTCTTGTGCTTCTCGCTCGATTTCCTTGTCAATGATTTCTTTCTCAAGAACCTCAATCTCTGCACGTGCATCGACGAGTTCTTTTTCTTGAGTTTCATAGGCTGCGAAGAGTTTCTTCAAACGGTCTGTTTCCGTGGCTAGAGCCTCTTCAAGTTGACCGATTCGAACTTCAGGGGTGAGGGTTCCTTCTTCACTCATATATTCACCCGGAGGAATGCCTCCGTTTCAACCCAGTCGCCTTTACCCTATGAAGACGACGCCTCGTTGAGAACGAGAAAACACTTCTCAGTTGTTGACAATCACGACTAGAACTTCTTTTTCGGGCCGCGTGGGAAAAGCCATCGATTGGACTTTTCTTCGTCTGATTTCTCGACTTTCACGTATTTCTCTCTCCTCAAGAATATCAGCGTTAAGAGGACAGTAATGGCTATCGCCGCAATGACAAGGTACATTGTGTTGGCATCGAACGAAAGCGATTCTTCAGAGCGTGTTCCGTCATTTGGGTATGCATCCGTGTTATCGCCAACACCATCGCCGTCGGTATCGGTTGTTTCAGATGCATCATTTGGAAACGCATCAAGTGAGTCCACTGTTCCGTCACCATCGGAATCTCTTTCAATGAT
>DUJC01000075.1 GCA_013330015.1 Candidatus Poseidoniaceae archaeon
AGACGAAGAGCACTACGAATCATAAGCGGAGCGAGTGCGGCAAGAACAAGAACGCCTGCAAACACCTGTACAAGGCCGATGATGATGAACGAAAACTCGTTCGGTGTTAATCCCGAACGTACTGGATCAATCCACGAAGGAAGTCCAGTCCAAATGAGGAGGAGGACACCGATGAAACCGATGGTTCTTCGTGGTGCTTCCCGATAGGTTGGCAATGAGCCTGCTGGCGTCCGTTTTGCTCGAAACACAGGAACAATCCAGAACAGGATTGGACAAATGAACAGCACAACTGCGCAACCCAAGACAATCCACGCACTGTGGGCCAAGAGGTCACCTCCAATGAAGAAAAGGCCAGTGCTGAACAGGGCAAGTGCTAATGCACCAATGACGAAGAGATAGAGACCCCATGGAACATGCTTTGGGACCCGTAGAGGGACGTTTTTGAGAGCATGAACGATGATCATTTTTGAAGACCACAATGCAGACCCGTACAGCGTGATAATCGCAATGTGGAATCCCCAAAACCATCCGGCGAACAGCGATGAAACATCCACATGGAACGTAAACACATCTGCTCCAGCACTGGCAAAGACACTCGAAAAACCGATGCCAATAAACCAAGCAAGACCAACACCGAACAATGAACCGATAGCACACCCAATCGTTGCTGCGATTGATCCTTCAATCATCGCAGTGTATCGAAGGTCTGAACGAGTCATACCCAGGGCACGAACAGTTGCGTATTCTTTCTGACGAACATCGATCAGCATTGTGACAATTGTGATGATGAGTAAAATTCCTGCAGCGATGGTGAACGAACCAAAAACGAGAAACATTGCTGATAAGACTCCCGAAGAGGCTTCTGCTTGCTCAAGTGCATCGAGTTTCACCGCCTGCACAGTAAGAGAGAGGTCGCTCATTCCCAACAAGGAGTCAAGATGTTGTTCAAGCGCTGTGAGATTTTGATTTGAAACGTCACCGAAAACAAGCATTGAGCGCTCGTTTTCATCAGCAACCGCTAGGGTTTCTGCATCGCTCATGTTGATGAGACCGAGAATGACTGGATCCAAATCCGCTAATGTGGACAGTTGGTCATCATCAATGAAAGAACCGTTGATTGAGAGATTAATCGACTCATCCGATCCATAGGCATATTGAAACAACCCTGTTGCAGAGACTGTGGTATTTCCGACAGAAGAAAGAGGTTGCAATCGATCACCAATGCGAACATCTCCTTGCCCTACCCTGAGGTTTGAAACGTCCCCGTCAAGAGCAAAAAACATCTGGGGAAGAGAGCCAAAGCCACCTGCATCGGAAAGAATGGGCAACCGCATCGATACAAACGAACCGTCCTCAAGCAAACGAAGAACAAGACCCGTTTCTTCAACACACCAAGCATGGGTGGTGTTGACTTCAACGCCAACTTCATAGCAAACCTCTGGAGGTTCCGATGAAGAAATCGGCCACTGAGATGAACTTATTTCAGTGAAAGAATCATCCCTTGCAACCAGTGGTTGTCTGTAATACAACTCATTCAACAAGCCCTCAACGCGAAGATAGAGGAAGTTATCATCCTGCTTTAATTCCCAGTCGAGAACTGTTGAAGGAACGATGAGTGTCAATTCAACGTTCTGCTCCGAATCGTCGTTGAGGTCACCGAACCATATCGATGTTGATTCACCTGTTTCAAGGGCAATCCATGTGCTCGAATTTGAAGATACTGAGACAATTTTGTGGCCATCTAGGATTATCTGAGTATCCTCAGTGGAAACATTTCCTGCGATGAGCCCGTCATCATAGGCTGCAAATCCGTATCCGCCATCAACGGAAACATCGTTGACAATATCGCCGCTTGGAACACGCCAGACCCATGATGTGATATTGGTTTCAAAACCGATTCCTGCTGGCCCCCAGTGCCATAACGTCTCGTTCTCAACAAGGAGGCCATCGATATCTCCGTCGGCCAATGTCAGCAGATTTGAGTTCTGCGATTCGAGGCCGACGAGAGGCACTTGCAAGACCTCCATCAACGTAGATTCCGGTGTAAGTGTCGAACGATTTTCCACTATACTCGTGACAATTTGAGGCGAAAGTCGCCCGAGACCATTTGTTGATGCAAGCGTAACAGCGCTTTGTTCGGAGATGAGTTGCAATCCCGATTCGTCAACTCCAATGCTGTTGTTCAAGGTTTCAACAACAGCATCAATAACCGGATTCATAGCAGTGCGTGTCTCCGTTTCACCATCAAGAGAAATTCGAATTGTGGTAACGTTACCTTCAGATTGTTGCCATTCTTGGGCAGTGGCAAGATCGGTGAACAAAGCGGGAGCGGTTGTCCCAGCAAGTTGTCCTTGACCACTCATTGCCACAATTTGATAAATCGTGAAATTTTCCTCCACACGCTCGATTCCATCTTGAGTACGTACAAACCATCCGAGTTGGATTTCTTCACCCACCACCACATCAAGTTCATCGGAAAAGGCCTTGTTGACAACAACCTGAGGCGTGGAGGCAAAACGATTGACCTCTTCCAATTCGAACCATGTGAGGCCTTTTTCCTTTGAACCCACCCTCTCACCGTCCTGGTGTTCAAGGGCAAACCAAGCGACATTCGGATTTGCCTTACCTTCGGCAGTGACTACAGAAGTCGAGAGAACGCGGCCAGACTGAATGGAATCAATGGTTTGAATTCCTGATGAACGGAGGTCCTCGACAACCGATTGCGGGATTTCTGTAACCTGTCCTGCATTTACATCGAAACCAGAAATGAGAAGGTCTGTGTCTCCCCATGCCGCATCAACCTCTTCGCGTACGGTTTGATCGAGTGAATCACCTACAATGAGGGAGGAACTGATGATGGCTGACCCGATCATCAATCCTGCCATGAGGAGTGCAGCCTGGCGTTTTTTCCGCAGAAGTTGTTGCAAAGCCAAACGGAATGCAAGCAATCTTCGTGGAGAGAAGATGGCTTGAACACCGAACAAACTCAAGAGGCCGAACATGAGTCCACCAACAAATCCATTTAACGAGCTAAAACCAAGCCATGTAAGGATGAAATACGAAAGAATCCCGTCAATCGTTGGTCCAAGAATGATCAGTGCTCGAGCACCCCTCGAGCACCCTCTTCGCAAGCCATAGGCTGTCACCGACGCTCCTACGAAGATAAGAATCGCAAGCAGCAGCACAAGGAGCACGACTATTCCTCCTCGACAACATCCTGAAGAAAACGCCCATCCGACATCCTTCGAATGGAATCACACTGCTGAGCAATCGATTCATCGTGTGTGACAATGAGGAACGTCGTATTCCCAACACGACACAGCGTGCGCAATAGTTGTATGATGGAGGACGAAGTTTCAGCATCCAAATTTCCAGTTGGCTCATCGCAGAGCACAATTGCTGGCCTGTGAACAACGGCTCGCGCAATCGCAACCCGCTGTTGTTGACCACCTGAAAGTTCAGCAGGTCGATGTTCTAGGCGATCACCAAGACCGACTGCGGTGAGTGCTTTCTTGGCCTCTTTCCGAGCCTCATTCGCAGGTTTTCCTTGAATCAGCAATGGTAACTCGACATTTTCCAATGCGGTCATGACCGGAAGAAGGTTGAATTCTTGGAAAATGAATCCCATGTGTTTTCCGCGTACGCGTGTTCGTTCGTCATCGCTCGATCCGTAGAGATTCTCTCCGTTGATCAACACGGTTCCTGAATTGGGTTCATCAATCCCTGAAAGAACGTTGAGTAACGTGGTTTTTCCGCAACCAGAAGGACCCATTATGGCAACCATCGACCCTTGTTCAATCGAAAGGGACACATCCTGAACTGCCTGAATCACCGACTCTCCGGACTCGTACAATTTCCAAAGTGCTTCAGCATGGAGTGCGAACGCCATGAAGTTCCATACGGCTACGTATTGATAAACTGCCGCATCAACCTCGGTCCATGTCAGGAGGATACGTGCGCGTGCTTGCATTCGGAGCCATCGCAGAGGCGATTGGGTCTCGCACAACGAAAGTCGAATGGCGCGAAAATCTCAGTATTGAGGAGATTGTTGTTGAACTTGAGATGGGTCACTGGCTTGGTCAAGGCCTAGCCGTAGCCCTGAATGGAGAGCGATGTCCTGTCGACGTTCATTGCCAGCGAGGTGACGAAGTGGCCCTTCTTCCTCCGGTATCCGGTGGCTGAATCACACGAGAGCACGTTGCATGATGGCAAGTCTTGAAAGCCTCAACCTCTAGGGCTCCTCGGGGAACAGCATGGCGTTTAGTCCTGGACCGCTTGAAATCATTATCCTTCTTGGTATCTTTTTCATCCTCTTTGGAGCGGAACGACTCCCAAAAATGGCCAATGCCCTTGGCCGTTCCAAAGGTGAATTCCATAAAGGGCTAAAAGAAGCAACGACGGTGGCAACAATCACCGATCTTGAAGCTGGAGGTAAGACACCCGATCAAGTTCTCATGGACCGTGCAAAAGCCGTAGGGATTGATCCAACGGGAATGGCTGTTGATGAAATTGAAAAGAAAGTCGCTGCACTTGAATCCCTCAACGATGAAGAGTGATTAGGCTCGCTTGAGTTTCATCGGAGCTCCACATCGATCACATGCTTTCACATCATCACGCTTCGAACGTTGAGCTTCAGAAGAGACCTCTTCGGTTTGCCGACAACCGATGCATCGTAGCACCCACTTCCATTGCTTCTTACCACCTGTCGTCATAACGCCTTGAACGTCAATACCAGCTTCTCTTGCTACGTTTTTCATGCGATAATCATCCGTTACGAGATTGGTTTGATTGGCATGAGCAAGAGCGAGAAGGTCAATGTCCACATCGGATAGGCGCGGTAAATCGCCTGTTTTCGCAGCTACATCGAGTATCGATTGGCGCTCTCCTTCACTTGCCATTCGCCAATCCATGTCGAGAGAATCGATCAACATCCATCGCTGCTCATCAACTCGAGACAATTCTTGTTGTTGCAATATCGAGACAAGTTGTCCACGACAGCGCTCTATCGGCCAATTGAGCAGAGCGCTGGTGTCAAGGACGGCCATGGGCAAAGGGTGTAGAATACCCATAAAGAAGACGTCGATAACCCATAGCCTCAAGAATCCGTATCAGCACCTTGGTGCATGATTGGAGAAGAATACATTCTTGACTTCTTCAATCAGTTTGGGCCTTTTGCACTCGCCTTACTCTCGTTTACTGAGGCAATCATTCAACCCATACCGCCCGATGTGATGTTCCTTCCCATGGCCTATGAGGAACGAGATAGCCCCAGCGTCCTTCTGTGGTTGTGGACCATCGTCACAGTTTCCTCGGTCATGGGTGCTGTCATAGGACACACCATTGGGAAGCGCTATGGTACCAAACTCTTGGATCGCTTCGGCAAACCTCACCACCGAGATCGACTCGAAAGCCTGTTTGAACGATACGGCACGCTTGGCATGTTCATCGCTGCAGTTTCCCCACTACCCTACAAGGTGTTTGGATGGATTGCAGGTGCGAGCGATATGAAGTTACAACCGTTCATTTTGGCCGGTATTTTCGGGAGAGGGCTCCGATTCGGATTAGAAGCGTTGCTGATTTACCTCTATGGTGATGCTGCCATGGATGCAGTGCAGTGGTTGCTGGATCATGAAATCATCATGGCAGTCGTTCTTCTCGCAGCACTTGCTACCTTTCTTTGGTGGCTCAATGGGAAAACATCAACGACAAGCGATGCAGTCTAGGGTGCGATAAATTGGCCATCGAAACCGAAGCGATTTTTGGACTCCTGACCATTCTCGCAGTTGGGATTTTCACTCCAGGACCAAACAACATTACTGCCATTTCACACTCTGCAGTTCATGGAGC
>DUJC01000163.1:0-152 GCA_013330015.1 Candidatus Poseidoniaceae archaeon
CACAGTCGGTGCAAAATCCCCAAAAGGATTGCAGTGCAACGGTTTGATGGTAACATCATACCAAGTGAATGTGATTCAGCAGTTTACGCTAACACCTTCTCCTTTTCAATCCTGTGGATAAAAACCCGCCCAAGTTTACCATTCTCGCCAGA
>DUJC01000163.1:575-3092 GCA_013330015.1 Candidatus Poseidoniaceae archaeon
ACAAATCCCCGGAAATACGAAAAATCTTCGCGTGGGTTCAAGAAGAGGTTCTTCCTACGTCAGCCCGTGTCCGCCAAATCTGTTCACCGCCTGGCTGCGTTCCGCAGCACAATTGAGGTGATGTTGCTTGATGGTGTTCTGACACGAGAAGAGAAACGCCTCATTATTCGTCTTTCTTCATGTTTGAAGCTTGAACCGCATCAGCCCGCAGAAGTCTATCAAGCCATCATCGATGGCGTGAAGACAGAGGATGGAGATATTCTCACAGCTGATGAACAACATGAGGTCTACAAAACGGTCTTCGAGGTCGCCATTATCAACGCATCACTATCAAAAGATGAATTCCGTGTCATGGCCCATCTGCGGGAACTCTTTGCTATTGACGATGATGAACACAACCTCGTCGAGAGTGAATTAAAAGATATGGTCAAAGAGCGGTTTGAAGATCCGAATATGGTTGAAAAAACACTCAACACACTTCGTGACTCAGTCCGTGTCGTCACAACTTTGTTCGACAATGTTCGGAAAAAGAACAACGGTGAAACGCGATGAAAGCAACTTCACTGGACGACTACTTGGATTGTTTTTCTTCATTTCCAAAACGACGTAACAAACGTCTTGCAATGCTTCGAGAAGCATACACTTACGGCGTTCCTGGGATGATAACAAAATCGATGACGGACCGTTTGGCTCAATCTGGACATTACACATTTCACATCGGCACGCCAGATCCTGAAATGAGGCGGATTGCATCATGGATGCTTACACACGAGAACAACAGAACAACCATCGCAAAATTCATTCCAAAGATATGGAAGCGTGGCGGGCGCGAAGATCTCAAACTTGTTGGGCTACTTCTCGCAAATATGTCGGATAAAGAGTTGGGTGAAAATGGATGGACTGTATTTCTTCAACTCGTTCAAGAACGAATATCGGTTGAAGTGTTCCTCGAAACTGCTGAAGAACTCCTTCGCGGTGGTCGCGAACTCCCCGATGATGCTTGGATACGAGATGCAGCTGCTCAAAGTCAAACATGGGCGCAATTGATGATCTTACTCCTATCACTTGACGAAAATCGAACAGCAAACCACGAGAATCTCATTAAACAAACGCCAAGAGGAGGAGAACTCTTTGAACGCATACGAGAGCGTCTTATTCAACGGCTACCTTGATGGGCCTTGAACAGGTCGATAGATCATGGCTGAACGCTTCCTGCCTACAGAAGATCCTGTTCTTGAACAGGTCTTGTCATGGACGGTTGAACGCGATGCTCGAGACGTTCGACGTCTCTTGGAATGGTTGCCACAGGCCCGATCAAATCGCGAGCGGCAGGCACTCCTCGATCGAGTTCGAGATTTGCTTAACGAATTAGAGCAAGCCATGTCAGCCTTGGATGAACTTGTGTGAACGCCATGCCCTTGCTCTGCTTGATTCTTGCTGGAGGAAAAAGCACACGAATGGGTGAAGACAAGGCTCTTCTTTTCGACTCTGTTAACACCCTCACAGACATTCTCACATCTCGCGACTGCCGCGTTATTGTGGCCTGCGGCGGTGAAGAGCGTGCCGGACTTTTTCATGCTGAATGTTGGTTTGACCCTGATGGTTCAACATCACTTGGAGAGGTTATCCATGCTTTTGTACAGCAACACGATGAAGAAATCCAACTCTTCCCTTGTGATATGTACAACCTTGACAAAGAAGCAATTGAAGCGATATTGACACAACCGCCAGGCGTTCCTATCGATATGCATGGACAAGATCAGTTTACACTAGCGAGAATTCCCCAACGATGCAATCTTCACATTTCCAAGAGTTTGAAGCATCTCTTTTCGGAACTTGACAGAAATCAGATGGGGTCGCTTGGAGGCCGCTTAGAAAATTTCAATTCCCCAAATCAAATTGAACACCAGAACAAATCGAATCGATGACTTTTGGGTACAATCGATGTTCCTCGAGTTGAACACGTTTTGCGAGGTTCGATCGCGTATCTGTTGAAAAAACAGGTACTCGCCGTTGAGCAAGGATTGGGCCAGTGTCCATTCCTGCATCGACAACATGCACAGTGCAACCACTTACACGAACGCCCGATGCGAGAACATCAGTGTGTGCATCTTTACCGGGGAATGCTGGTAATAAAGAGGGGTGGATGTTGACGATCCGGGGAAAATATTTCTCAACAAATCCAGAAGAGAGTAGGCGCATGTAACCGGAAAGCACAATCAAATCGATGTCTGCTTCATCGAGTTGCTTTGCAATGCGTTGCTCGTGGTCCTGGCGTCGTTCTTCTTTAGGAAGGCCAGTGTCTAAGGTTTCGATAAGAACGGGAACACCGTGTTGTTTTGCATATTGGATGCCTCCAGCATCCTCTTTGTCCGTAACACAAAGGACGGTTTTGTGGATGGATTGAGCATTGCTCTGATGCCTTAGAAGCGCATTCATTCCAGTGCCAGAGCCCGAAAAGAAGACTGCTATACGAAGTGGATTGTCAAGCGTTCCGATTTTTGTTAACAACTGACT
>DUJC01000158.1:0-3956 GCA_013330015.1 Candidatus Poseidoniaceae archaeon
GGCGTATCTTTTCTGGCTGCGAAGACACCAAACACCATCGGCTGTCCTGTCAAATCCAACCATTCTTGGCCCAAATCGAGTTGCACCAGTTCAGGATTGGATTTAGCACGATCGAGAGCACGATCTCCAATAAGCAGAGCCCCATCGCATCGGTCCAACATCGTATCCAGATCAGGCCCCATTTCAACTGGACGAGGATCAAGGCCACGTTCTTTGAGCAAGAATTTGAGAAGTGCGACGGATGAAGACGAATCTGTAGGCAGGGCAATGTCCCTCATTTCCTCAAGCGGGCGATGACCGAAGACGAGAACGCTACCAACCTCTCCTTTCGAGCAGATTCCTATCTCTGGTACGAGTGCCAATTCGTCATGATGTTTTGCAAAGTCTGCAGCAGGAATCGGAGCTAATACGCAATCACGACGAAGAAGATGCCCAGTTAACCACGAGGGAGGAGCAGGTAGGACGTGGAACGATTCATCCAATCCAACAAACAATGGGTCGCAATTCATGAACGCTACACGACCAATGGTATTCATCCATCTCGGCTTTTGTTGCATCATCATATCGCCTCATGCCATGGGGAGTCTTTTTGCCGGTTTAGGTGGCACATACTCTTCGAATTCTGTATAAGTAGTATCCCTTTTGATGGGAATACAGCCTGCATCGTTGATTAGTTTTGATAGTTGTTTCATGTCGTGCGTCAGTGGTGCTGTGGATCCTGCTAAGTGCATAATGGATTCTTGTTGTACCGTTCCGTCGATGTCATCGGCACCGAACTGTAAGGCGAGTTCCGCAAGTTCATCACCGATGTTCATCCGATACGCCTTGATATGTGGGATACTATCGAGCAAAATTCTTGAAACCGCAATGACACGAAGTATTTCTTGGCCAGTGGACAACTGCGCCATGGGTAATCGTGTTGAATCAGGAAGAAACGGATATGGAACAAAGCATTGGAATCCACCTGTATCGGATGCAAGATCACGCAATCGCAGAATGTGTTCGATTCGTTGAGTGGTTGTCTCGATGGTTCCAAAAAGCATCGTACAGTTACTTGGCAATCCGATTTCGTGGGCTGCACGGTGGATGTCAAGATACTCTTGACTCGATTCCTTTCCATTGCAAATAATGGCTCGAACACCATCATCGAGAATTTCTGCACCACCCCCTGGAAGTGATGTTAATCCTGCACTTTGCAGCTGCAACAGTGTCTCCTTAATGGAGAGATTTGAGAGTTGCGCAAGATGCTTAATCTCGACTGCAGTAAGTGCTTTAATCGATATGTGTGGATGCTCGGCGCGTATTCGTCGAAACAATTCAGCATAGTGTTCAACTGTCCAATCTGGATGCAAGCCGCCCACTGAATGAACTTCGTTAACATAAGGAGAAAATCTGGACAATTCTTCAAGATAATTATCAACCGATAGAGCATAAGCATCATCGGCCTTTCGCCCACGCCGAAAGGCACAAAATCTACATGCGAGCACACAAATGTTGGTTTGATTGACATGGACATTCGAATTGAAGTAAGCCTTGGGTCCATACATGGCCTGCTTGTGCAAGTTCGCCAATCGCCCGAGTTCAAACAGATTGGGTTCAGAGAACAGAAGCAAGCCATCCTCAGTGGTGAGCGATTGATCATCAAGTATCTTATCGACGATGGTTTGCAAATATTCACTCCAACGTTCTTGCGCAAGAGACTGTTTGAGAATCAACTTCCATTGTGGGTCTCTGTCCGCTAATGCGGCCGTTGAAACCCATCCTGTCATACAGTTGCCTCAAATTCATTCTTCAAGAAGATGTGGTTGGCTCCACAACTAACGTCGAACGCTGAAGAAACCTGAATTCATCATCAATTTACGGAACTCTTCCACAAGGAAGACCGTTGATGCTACAGCGATTAACACCATCCAGTCGACACTCTCCAACGGAGTTGTGCTGAGTAGGCTTCCAAAGTCAATACCGATCAGAGGAATCCGGTATGTTGCAAAGTGTACGAAGAGGAACAACAAGAATCCTGATGCAAGAATGGCATAGTTGATTGCTTTGTTCGAGAAGAGCCCCAACGTAAAGAGGCTATCTTTTTCGGATCGGCAATTGAGTACATTGAACAATTGGAAGACAATAAACACTGCAAACGTCATTGTTTGCGCATCTGCGAATGTAGAATCTGCATACGAATTCCATGCACTCAAGGCCACTTCATCCCCAGCTAAACAGTCATCGACATTAAATCCAACATCAGCCTCTGTGGCGAATGGTGCAAGCGAACATTCGTTTCCGTAGACGCCTCCGCCTGCAAGGAAGAAGACAATTAGCGTACCAATCACCATGACAGCACCAAGATAGAAAATTAACGCGATATCTCGACCATTCGGTAATCCTTCGTCAACTGGACGCGGTGGGCGTTCCATGACCTTTCCATGCCTCTTTTCAACACCAAGAGCGACGGCTGGTGGCCCGTCCATGAGAATGTTGATGACGAGGATTTGCGTTGCTGTGAGTGGAAGTTCCCAACCAAAGATGAACGTCGATATCACAATGAGTGCTACAGCAGCAACGTTGGTTGAAACTTGATATCGTACGAAATTTCGAATGTTTTGGTAGATTTTTCGTCCTTCCTCTACAGCGTGAACGATATTCGCGAAATTATCGTCTTGAAGGACCATATCTGCTGCATCTTTAGCGACATCCGTGCCTGCAATTCCCATAGCGATGCCGATGTTCGCCCCAGATAACGCAGGAGCATCGTTAACACCGTCACCAGTCATAGCAACAATTTCACCTTGTTCCTGCAATGAGGAAACAATTCGCATCTTCTGATCTGGAGTGACACGTGAAAAAATTGCTTTCTCAACAGCATCTGAGAGTTCGTCCTCGGACATGCTGCGTAAATCAGCCCCGCTAACTGGATCGGCTTCAGCACCACTGATTGACAACTCTTGTCCGATGGCAGAGGCAGTCATGTGATGATCACCAGTAATCATCTTGACCTTAATACCAGCATCTTGGCAAATTTGAATCGCTTCTTTGACTTCTGGGCGAGGAGGGTCCATGATACCAACCAGGCCAAGGAAAATCATTCCGTTTTCAACGTTGGAGATATCCGTCATATCTTCGTCGACAGCAAGTTTCTTTGCTGCCAAAGCAATGACACGCATCGATTGTGACCCCATTTCTTCGTTCCTTTTCGATGCCTCCTTCAAGTCGTCTTCTGAGATCTCAACAAGTTCACCATCCAAGTAACGATGAGTTGTGATTGGGACAAAGCCGCCTGCGGCTCCTTTGGCGAATACCCATCGTTCACCCTCATACTCGTGGATGACGGACATTCGTTTTCGCTCCGTGTCGAAGAAGAACTCGTGCAAACGTGGGTGGCGTTGGGAGAATTTGCGAACCTCTCCATTCAGCTTCCAACCTAGAACAGCACAAGCGGAATCTGTTGGATCTCCTATGGCTGTCCAACGGCCTTCGTGCTTGCTGATTTGTGAATTGTGGCACAACGAAAGACAAGCCGCGAGCAATCGGAACCCTGGATTTGATTGCAACGTTGACATCGAATCTTCGTCAAGTTCGGTTCCATCGATGCTTAGTGCACCTTTTGGATTGAAACCATCTCCTGTCACGCCGTAGTAACCATCGACGGTGTGAAGTTGTCGAACGGTCATCTCGTTCTTCGTGAGCGTACCGGTTTTATCAGAACAAATGACGGTTGTCGACCCAAGCGTTTCGACTGCTTTCATTCGTCGAACAATCGCCTTGTGTCGCGCCATGTTGCGCATACCAAGCGAAAGCGTGATGACAAGAATAATCGGCAATCCTTCGGGAACAATAGCGACAAAGATAGCGATAGCAGTGATAAATTGCTTGATAGCGACTTCTCGCAATGGAACGTCGCCTCCATAAGCGAGAATCAACTTAATCGATACAAGAAGAACTGCAACAACCAGTGCAAT
>DUJC01000158.1:4355-6628 GCA_013330015.1 Candidatus Poseidoniaceae archaeon
GATATATCGCTTGCAATACGACCGAGTTGCGTGGTCATTCCAGTTTCTACAACAATGCCTACTGCGCGGCCAGTTGAAACGGTCGTACCCATGTACATCATGTTCCTTCGATCTGCAAGAAGTGTATTGACGTCGATTGGCTCGAGATGCTTTGTGATTGGCTCTGATTCACCAGTCAGTGCAGATTCATCAACGCGGCATTGATACACCTCAAGCAGTCGAATATCAGCGGGTACATTGATTCCCTCCTCGAGTTTTACGATGTCTCCAGGTACCAGTTCCGTAGTAGGTATTTCAGACTCAAAACCGTCTCTGAGCGTAACAGAATTGGAGATACTCATCTGCTTCAAAGCATCCATGGCTTGTTCTGCTTGTCCTTCTTGCCAAAATCCAAAGAACGCATTTGCGGTTAAGACCAAGAAGATGAAAATTGCATCACCTGGATGATCTGGTTTGATGGCCAATGCAATGAGAGCCGCTGTAATCAAAAGATAGTTCAGTGGATCGTTGTACTGGGAAAGAAATCTGATGAATGCAGGAGTTGGTTCAGGCTGGTCAAGTTGATTCGGTCCATATCTTTGCATTCTCGCATGGATTTCAGATTGGGTCAAACCGTTAGTGTCTGCGTCCAAGACAGACAAGACTTCATCGTTTTCCATCGAGTGCCAGTTCTGTTGAACCAAGGAAATCACCACAGAAGCCAAAAAGGACTCCAATACGCCGTCCTTACTTGACGACCTTATGATTTTGATGGAGGAAAACCCATGAAAATCTGCTCTACGAGAAAATAGCAGCAAAAACAGCCGAATCCTTCTCAAACGTTCTTGATTTGGCAGGTCTATGTCCGCTCAAGATGGCCCGTATATTCCTGCGGACCAAGAGCCGAAGGAACTAACGCTCAGAGTATTGGTCGTAGGCGTCCTCTTAGGTATCCTCATGACGGCAGCAAATGCATATCTCGGATTGTATGCAGGCATGACCGTTTCAGCGAGTATTCCTGCTGCTGTAATGTCAATGCTCATTCTTCGAAGTCTCTTCAAGGACGTGAGTATACTCGAAAACAATGCCGTTCAAACCATGGCAAGCGCTGGAGAATCTCTCGCTGCTGGCGTCATTTTCACAGTTCCTGCGATGCTTGTCATTGGCATTTGGATTGATATTGAATGGTTCCCTACGCTAGCTATTGCTCTACTCGGTGGACTTCTTGGAACAATGTTTACCATTGCATTGCGTCGCTTGTTCATTGTCGAAGAAGCATTACCCTATCCTGAAGGTGTTGCGTGTCGCGAAGTGTTGGTCGCTGGTGAAGAGGGTGGTAGTGGTGCTTTAGCCATCGTCTATGCGCTGGGAATTGGTGCGCTGTATGGACTTATGGTCAAGGGATTCAAGGTTACACATCACTCAGCAGAAACTGCGTTTGAATTTATGAAGACTCGGATGTATGCTGGTGTCGATCTTTCCGTTGCGCTTCTCTCTGTCGGATTTATTGTTGGGATTCGCATTGCATCCTTTATTTTCCTTGGAGGAATTATCGGTTTCGGAATTCTTGTTCCACTGTATGGATATCTCAGTGGATGGCCAGACTCGCGAACACTCGCTGAAGGATTCGACAAACTCTGGCTCGAACAAGTCCGCTATGTTGGTGTCGGTGCGATGGTCGTTGGCGGTATTTACACCCTTTGGAGTATGCGAAAAACGATCATAACCGGATTAAAGAAATCTTTCGTACAAAACGAATCTGATGTTGAACTCCATCTTCGAACTGAGAAAGACCTGCCACTTCAATGGGTCACCGTTGTATGTGGGATACTTGTTGTCTTGACGTTCTTCTTTTATTGGATGATTACTGGGTCCCTGCTACTCTCACTTGCTGGTGCTCTTTTCCTCGCCCTGGTCGCGTTCTTCTTCGCTGCTGTTGCAGGTTACATCGCTGGTGTTGTTGGTTCAAGCAATTCACCAGTTTCTGGTATGACGATTGCAACACTGTTGTTCACCGTTGGACTCGTTTGGATCGTTGGCTCGCTCATCTTGGATTTGTCACAGACAGAACTCATGTACGCAACTCTACTTATCGCTGCCGTTGTTGCGAGCAGTGCTGCCATTGCTGGAGATGTCATGCAGGATCTAAAAACTGGACATATGGTTGGAGCAACACCTTGGCGCCAGCAAATTGCTGAAATCGTAGGTGTGGTAACCGGTGCGTTTGTCATAGGCCCTACAATTGCCCTTCTACACAATGCATTCCAGATTTCTTCAACAGCATGTCTAGCAAC
>DUJC01000158.1:7046-7582 GCA_013330015.1 Candidatus Poseidoniaceae archaeon
CAAGCTGAGTTGATTGGTGCCATCGTTAAAGGAGCGTTTGTTGGTGATATGAACCTCCCGATGGTGTTCTTGGGAGCTGCATTGGCAGTGGTATTGATTCGTCTATCGATGCCAGTCATGTCGGTAGCGATTGGCATCTATCTTCCCCTGAAGTTGAGTGTTCCAATCATGCTCGGTGGAATCTTGTCATCACTTGCTATCGGTGCAGCATACTTGCGTATTGATGGTTCCCTAGAACAAGAACCATCCAAAGAAGCGAAAGAAGCTGCATCGGATGTTGAAAGCAGAGGTGTTTTAATCGGTGCCGGTTTCATTGCCGGAGAATCCATTCTTGGTGTTCTCATTGCAGTTCTTATCGTTCTCAACATCAATCTGGACCAAATCTTTGGCATTCATGAATTGTCTCAATTCTTCTCACTTGTCTTCTTTGCTTGGTTTGTAGGGGTCTTCGTCTGGTTGGCAACAAGAGCGCTTCCTGATGGAGGAAATCTTGGCAAGGAAATCTTCACCACCGCAACGCATTCAATCAAGAAATT
>DUJC01000158.1:7982-13810 GCA_013330015.1 Candidatus Poseidoniaceae archaeon
TAATCGGTGGTCAGTATCACAGCATCCATATCTGAATTGGAAGAACTTGCACGACGTTGTCGAATTGAAATCGTAAAAATGGTTCATCGTGCGCAAGCAGGCCACCCAGGTGGTTCTCTTTCTGAAATCGATTTGATGGCGGCCCTCTATTCTACGTCGCTACGTGTTCGACCAGAAGATCCTGACTGGGACGATAGAGACCGATTCATTCTCTCCAAGGGACACGCATCACCCGGAATGTATGCCCTCTTGGCAGAAAAGGGATTCATTTCGCACGATGATTTGCATTCGTATCGAGTTCTAGGAGGAATTTGTCAAGGCCATGTCGACATGAAGTGGTGTCCAGGTGTAGACTTCAGTGCTGGAAGCCTCGGAATGGGGCTCTCCTTTGGCATGGGTTGTGCCCTTGCAGCACGGCTGGAAGGCAGTGAGCGACGTGCATTTGTCATGCTTGGCGATGGTGAAATTCAGGAAGGTTCCGTTTGGGAGGCAGCCATGGCCGCAACCCACCACGAACTCGGAAACCTCAAAGTCATCCTTGACCGCAATCGAATTCAAAACGATGACTTTTGTCTTGAGCAAATGCGAATGTTCGACATCCCCGCCAAATGGGAGGCGTTTGGTTGGAACGTCAAGGAAATTGACGGACATGAGATGACCGAGATTGTTGATGGAATCAAGTTCCTCGATGAGTCCAACGATGCTCCTTCAATCCTAATTGCACACACCGTGAAAGGAAAGGGCGTATCCTACATGGAAGACAATCCTTCGTTCCATGGTGCTGCGCCGAACGATGAGCAGTTTGAAATCGCAATGAACGAATTGGGGGCGTTCGAATGAGTCGAATGGCTGCTACTCGAGACGGCTATGGACAAGCCTTGCTTGAGCTCGCAGAAAACGACAAGGTTGTTGTCCTTGAAGCCGACCTCGGAAAGTCAACAAAATCCTTGCATTTCAGAAAGGCACACCCAGAGCGGACCATATCGTGTGGGATTGGGGAGCAAAACATGCTTCTCGTAGCGGCAGGAATGGCATCAAGTGGTTACATTCCATTCGCTTCCACGTTTGCAATCTTTACGGAACGAGCCTTTGAACAAATGAGGAACGGTGTAGCGCGACCCAATCTTGCTGTCCACGTGTGCGGTTCGCATGGTGGTACACACACCGGGACGGATGGTTCATCTGCTCAATCGATCGAAGATTTGGCAATATATCGCACTCTGCCCAACGTTACCGTTCTCCATCCAAGCGATGATGTGAGTACACGCCTGTTGACCAAACAACTCGCAGATTCTGACAACCCCTCCTACATGAGAACCGCTCGGAACAAGACACCTGTCTTGTACGACGACGTTGACCCAAGCACGATTCAAATTGGAAAAGGAATCGAATTGCGCAATGGTCCGGATGTTGCTATCATTGCCTGTGGCGTTCTTGTGTCTGAAGCACTCAAAGCAGCGGATGAACTAAGCGAACAAGGTCTACAAGCAACTGTCATCGACATGCACACAATCAAGCCACTCGACACACAATTGGTTGATCGAGTTGCCCATCGGTGTGGTGCCATCGTAACTGCAGAGGATCATTCCGTTCTTGGTGGACTTGGTGGTGCAGTAGCAGAACACCTCTCCGCAACATCGTGCAAACCGTTGGAGCGTGTTGGTGTGCATGACCGATTTGGGGAATCTGGTCAAGCGGATGAGATGCTCGAACTCATGGAACTCAGCGCGCCTCACATCGTGAAAGCAGCACTGAGAGCCATAGCCCGCAAGTGATGCGACCATCATGTTCATGAATCGCCAATGCAACGAACTGTCATGGAGTTCTTCCTTGATACTGCCGATGTCGACGAAATTCGTGAAATTGCTGCTTGGGGAATCCTCGACGGTGTCACAACCAATCCTTCACTGATTAAGAAAAGCGGACGGGATTTCAAAGAGGTTGTCCGCGAGATTGCTGGGATTTGCTCAGGCCCGATTTCAGCAGAAGTGACGGCTATGGACACACAAGGTATGCTTGAACAAGCACGGCAACTCAAGTCCGAATTACCAGAAAATGTCATCATAAAAATTCCATGCACGCCAGAAGGACTTGCAGCAACGAAAGTATTGACAGATGAAGGTGTGGATACAAATGTCACACTCATCTTTTCAGCATCTCAAGCATTGATGGCAGCCAAGGCAGGTGCGACGTATGTCTCACCTTTCATCGGTCGAATCGACGATACTGGGCATGATGGAATGAACCTCATCGCAGAAATCGTGGAAACCTGGGAGAAGTACGACATTTCGACAAAAGTACTCGCAGCATCCATTCGTCATCCAACGCACGTTCTTCAGTGCATGCAACTTGGAGCACATACCGCTACTATGCCTGCTAAGATTTTCCGACAACTCATGAAACACCCACTCACAGACAAAGGACTTGAAGGGTTCATGCGTGACTGGGCGGAAGTTGAAGCGGCAGGTAAGGCCTGAGAACATCAAGCATCGTAAAAGGAGGCTTCATCAATGATGGAGCATCAGCCCATACCACTGAGGGACCTCAATGAGCGATATTCAGGAACGCCTGCAGCGACTCCTCGATGGTGAACTGGATGCTGCCGAAGTTGCTGAAGACCCTGCACTAGCTTCGCTAGCAGACCGTCTTTATGGGATCAAAATCCAACCAGCTCAGCCAAAGAAACTACGAGATTTTGAAGACCCTGCCGCACCATCTGCACCCCTTCCTGCGACAGATATGATGATTGAAGTCATTGGGAATGTTGCTTTGGAGCATCCACCAGCACCCGCTGCTGAACTACCACCAATCGCACCAATTCCCGGCCCTACAGAATCCAAGGGGAAGAAATCGTTTGGATTACTGAGTTATCTGTCCATTCTCGGACTCATCTCAGTTGTCGTCAACATGTTCGGACTTTTGCATACCCTCGTTGGTTCGATGTGTACCAATGCATGCGCCAATGAAGGTCACACAAAGATGAACCTCATGGAATTGTATCGTCTTGATTCCATCAATGGCTGGAGCCTTCCAGTAACTGAAGGCATAGTTGGCATTCCAGACGTCGTCGCCATCATCGGTCTCTTGGCCATGACATTCCTGCTGCGAAAGAAGTCCTGAACTTCGACATGCAAGGAAAGAAACCTCCGTCATCTTGATGAGCAGGTGTTGAAACGGTCAACTATGGGGAAACCTGCAAAGGCAAAGCGAGGAATTCCAAGCAAGGTTGAAGATTTCAACGCTTGGTATCCATTCATCGTTGAAGCGGCTGAACTTGTCGACAAGCGCTATCCCATCAAGGGTATGGATGTATGGCGGCCATATGGATGGAAGGCCATGCGCCAAATTGATGCACTCACACATTCCGAGATGGATCGTACAGGGCATGAAGAAGTCAACTTTCCATTGCTCATTCCTGAAGATTTGCTGGAAAAGGAGAATGCCTTGGTTGCACGATTAAAGCGAGCAAGAGAGGAAGGTGTGGATCCCGATGAACTCCGTGATGAGGATGAAGAAGCAGGTTTCAAGAAAGAAGTCTACTGGGTCAAACACGCCGGTGAAAACGAACTCGACATTCCGATGTTTCTTCGACCAACAAGTGAAACAGCGATGTACACGATGTTTCCGTTGTGGATTCGGAGCCATAAGGACCTACCTTTGAAGGTCTACCAAATGGTCAACACCTTCCGCTATGAAACAAAACAGACACGTTCGTTTATTCGTGTTCGTGAGATTCATTTCTTTGAGGCGCACACCGCTCACGCAGACGAAGCAGATGCAACACGTCAAATTGAACAAGACTTGGAAATTGTCGACCGAATCATGGACAAACTGTGCTTGCCGATCATCAAGGCCAAGCGTCCAGTATGGGATACGTTCCCAGGTGCACACTACACCATCGGCATCGATGCAGTAATGCCAAACGGCCGTACTCTTCAAGTGGCCAGTTGCCACCATTACCTAGATCAGTGGGCAAAGGCATTCGATATCACATACGAAAATCTTGAAGCAAAGCAACAACACGTCCACCAGACAACCTATGGAATGTCTGAACGCCTGCTTGGAGCTGTCGTCGGTATGCATGGCGATGATTCGGGATTGATCATGCCGCCTGCCATAGCACCATGGCAAGTGGTTGTATGTCCAATGATTCGAAAGAATTCGGATGTTGATACTGTTGCCATTTCCCATGATGTTGCTGAAACTCTTCGAAACGCTGGATTGCGGGTCCATGTTGATGATCGAGATCTTCACCCTGGGCAGAAATACTACGATTGGGAGATCAAAGGTGTTCCACTTCGATTGGATATCGGCCCTCGTGATGTAGAACAAGGGACTGCATTTGCAGCAAAACGAACCGGTGGAAAGCAGCCTCTGCCGATGGATACAATCGTGCAATCCGTCAACGAAGTCCTCAACGAAATTTCAGATGTTCTCCGTGAACGTTCAACTGCACACATGGCGCATGTTATTCAACCACTACCAGCGTTTTCTGAAGACAATGGCAACTGGATCATGAACGGCGAGATTAAGGAAGGACACATCTACGAACTTCCATTCGATGGTTCCGACGCCCATGCAGAGATTATCGAACGTACAACTGGTTTAACATTCCTCGGCGATTCGACCGCTGAATTTGAAGAGGAACGTGCGTGTCACATGAGTGGTATACCGACGAAGCGCCGTGTGTTGCTTGCAAAGACCTACTGAGTTTGTAGAAACTCAAGAATTCGCTCTGGCGGTCTGCCTACAACGGCATTTCGATGAAAGACCAAAACTGGCCTCTCTAGGCAATTAGGTTGTTCTTTGAGCAAGGTTTGAATACCATTCGAATCAAGACTTTTGACATCAACATCCCCAACCACATCCTTCGAACGAATGATTCCTGTCAATGTTGACAAAATCTCAAGATCGTCTGAATGAATGCCTTCTGAGAGATATCGATAATCTTCAAAATCAATACCTGCTTCGGTGAGGAGAGCAACTGCTTGTCGAGATTTTGAACATCGTGGATTGTGATAGAGACGCATAGAATCACGCCCTGCTTACATGCCGAAGGAGGATGGGTCCATGTCCATTTCTCCATCCTTCATCATCTTCCGCATTTGTTTGTTCAACTTACGGTTCCCACCCATCCCCTTCATCATCTTTCGAGAACGCTTCCATTGTGCAATGAGTTCACGAACATCCTTTTCTTTAACACCGGATCCACGTGCAATTCGTTGAATTCGTTCCGCTTTGATTTTCGCAGGTTCGTTCTTTTCCCAAGCCGTCATGGAATCCATGATTGTACGATAACGATCTAAGTTACCTTGCATTGCTTCTTTCTGTGATTTTGACATGCCGCCCAACCCTCCAAACATGCTTCCTGGAAGGAAGGACATCAGTTTGTCAATCGTTCCAACTTTCGCCATCATTTCCATCTGTTTGTACATGTCATTGAGCGTGAATCTTCCAGACATAAGGCGTTGCGTCAAGCGCATTGCCTCTTCTTCATCCATATCTTCTGGAGCCAGGTCAATGAGCCCACGAATATCACCCATTCCGAGCAGTCTTGAAATGAAACGATCTGCTTCAAACTTCTCCAAGTCAGATACTTTTTCTCCAACACCAATATGTACCAAAGGTGCACCTGTAGCAGCAACCGCTGACAATGCACCACCACCACGAGCAGTACCATCCAATTTGGTAACGACAATACCTGTTACACCCGCAAGGTCATGGAACGATGCCGCGACTGGACCAGCAGCTTGACCGACCTGTGCATCGATGACCAACCAACGCTCTGTCGCTCGTGTAATCGAAGCAATGCGTTCCAACTCATCAAC
>DUJC01000158.1:13985-16741 GCA_013330015.1 Candidatus Poseidoniaceae archaeon
CCACCACGAGCAGTACCATCCAATTTGGTAACGACAATACCTGTTACACCCGCAAGGTCATGGAACGATGCTGCAACAGGACCAGCAGCTTGGCCGACCTGTGCATCGATGACCAACCAACGCTCTGTCGCTCGTGTAATCGAAGCAATGCGTTCCAACTCATCAACAAGTTCCTCATCAAGTTGATGTCGCCCAGCTGTGTCGACAATGACTAAGTCTGCTGCAGCACATGCCGCAAGGCCATTACGAACAATGGTTGCAGCATCGTTCTCCTCGGGTTCGCCATAGACCATAACGGACGAATCCTCAAGCAGTTGCGACAGTTGAGCGTAGGCACCAGGACGATGAACGTCAGCCTCGATAACCGCTACACGTAGACCGTGTTTTTTTCGATACCACTCTGCTAATTTTGCCGTTGTCGTCGTCTTTCCTTGACCGTAAAGACCGACCAAGAGCAATGTCGCACCACGTGGTTGGAATTCATGATTGCTACCGAGGAGACGAACCAACTCAAGGTAGAGAATGTTCATTGCATGTGTTTGAAGATCGAGCCCAGGACGTGGCTCTTCTTCTCTCATTCGTTCTTCCAATCGATCAACAATTTCTTTGGTTTGTCGTACATTGAAATCGGCCTCTTGGAGTGCTCGACGAAGACTCTTCGTCATTTCTTTGAGTTCTTCCTCGTTCAAACGACGCTTACTTCGCAATAATCCGAGTGAACGGAAAATACCACGTGAGAGGCCTTCAAGCGCCATACATTACCCAACAAGCCTTCTCCTTTCAATCCAACGGAGGTTTATTCATTGACCGGAACTTCAAGTCTGAGAACATCGTTTTCGAGTTTGGCTTTGACCTCAGTTGATTTTGCAGGAGACATGGTTGGAATAGCGTGTTCGCGTCCATTAACACCAACATAGAGAATTCCTTCCTCACTTCGAAGCGAGAGATCATCTCGTTCCAGACCAGGGAAGTGCAAATGAATAATTTCAACACCATCACCTTGCTCAATGTACGTTCCTCGATGAATGGAATGGTTCAATCGATTCCCAACTGGATATGGGCCCAATTCCTCATCAAGTTGGGATGGTTCTCCGTACAGGAGTTGACCATATGTACGCAATCGTTCCAAACCTTGCACTTCAGAGTCGAAGAGTTCCATAGTGGTCACTGGGATGTCGAGTGTTTCTTCCAATTCCGAAATATGACCTTGCTCTTCGGAGCGACGTCGCTGTAAGAACGGATGGTCGAGTTCAGGTGTAACTCGGTTGACCAAACACCCTGTAACGGGCAAATCGTATTCACCAAGGGATTGATTGGCTCGAACTGTTTCATTCACACCCATACGTTCTGGAATCGTCACCAACGTGAACGACGTTGTGGATGGGTCGCTAAGAACACGACGAACATGCAAAACACGGCGGCGGAAACGTTCAAGCTCTTCTTTCATGGCGTCGCTTTGTTTTCGGCCAAACAGCATCGATCGTATCCCCCCAGAGACACGCATCATTCGCAACAATCGACCCGACCATGCTTCAATCAACTCCGGCAAGGAGAGGAAGCGAAGCGTGTGGCCAGTTGGCGCCGTGTCGAACACAATCACGTCCCAAGATGGGTTTTCAACATGCTTCAGCAACTCGTCGAAAGCGATGGCTTCGTCCAAACCAGGTAATACGAGTTCACTGGAGTCGACCTCTTCTTTGATGGATTGCATCTCATCTTTTGCAGATTGGTCAAACATTCCGCCAAGTCCACCTAAAGCAGCAAACGGTGAACTCGATATACCAGAGAGACTTTCACCGAGTTTCGGCATGAACGTCGACAACTTGGCTTCAGGATTCAATTCCAAGCCAAACAATCCCGGAACACCTTCAACGGGCGTTGGTTCAGATGAGAGATCTACGCCAAGCGAATCTGAGGTCGAATGAGCCGGATCACTTGATACAAGCAAGACCCTCAGACCCGAATCCGCGAGCCAAACTGCTGTCGACGCAGATGTTGTGGTTTTACCCACGCCACCTTTTCCTCCGAACAATAACAGCCTCGCCATGGTTGTGACACGTTGAGGTGGTGTTTGAACTCATTGCCTCCAAATATTGCTACCCAACTTATGTAGGCGAGGCATCAGGATGTTTTGTGGTCAATGAATTTGTCACATTCCAAGTGGCTGCAATATGCGGTCTTATCGGGATGACGTTGGGTTGGCGCGGTGTCATGACCAAGTACTCGGGATTCTATGATTTGCCAACCGCTTGGAATCAAGTCTTTTGGGGCATTTTGCTCGGTGGTGCATTCGCTTCATATGCAGATAGTTCGCTCTTTTTACCTTATTACGAGGCGAATCTGAATGGAGAACGAACAGCAGAACTTAACATCATTCGACTTTTCTTAATACCACTCATCGCTACGATCGGAATGCACTTTTTATTGCGTCGTAAACGTGTACGGAAAGGAGGTTCACAGTCGACGAGTGGGTGGGCACTTGGACTGGCTGTTGGCGGCATGCTGTCCATTGTATTAATCACACGAAAAGTTCAATCCGGAATCACCGGACCTGTCGATGTTCTAACTATTTTGCTGATTGGTTTTTTTGCACCTCGAATTGAAGCAGTAATTGCTTCATATCACGGAACGCTGATGCTAAGGGGAAAACGTTGGGGAGCAATCTTTCGCGCCACATTTTGGAGAGCATCCTCGCTCACAATGTTGTACTTCGCATGGTTTAGTCCACTAGCTTGGGTCTTCATCTTACCTCCAAT
>DUJC01000155.1 GCA_013330015.1 Candidatus Poseidoniaceae archaeon
ATACAAGAGACGACAAGACATCCAGATGCGTACACCAAAGAATTGGCCAGTGCCTCTGGAATTGATGCATATGTAAGGTCGCCTTTGAATGCGTAATCCCATGCGTCCAAACTCCATCGATACGATTCCGAAGTTCGGTTTCGAATTCGAACGGATGAAAGAATCATCAGGAAGAGTGGGGTTAAAGCGTAGACAGTGGCAACAAACACGCCGATTCGTGGGACTGTTGTTGGCTTACCAATGTATTTCCTTGCGAAATTCTCAGAGACGAGTTCAATTTCGTTGGATTGTTTTTGCTGCCATCGTCCAGCAAGCGCAAGGGCGCTCAGAAGGACAAGCCCCTGAAGCGTCGCTCCACCAAGGACGAGTACGCTGACATCGACACGGTAACCTGGGATTCCTGCTGCCCCTCCCTCAACCGCCATGAGGGCTTCAAGCGTCCACATGTCTGGAGCAAGCCATCGTACAAGTGCAAACGAGGTGAATGAGAAAATGAACGTGAATACAAACGCAGACAGAATCGATGTTCGAAGCATTGGCCACCAGAATTGGGTCAAGCACTTCAATCGACTGTGACCGACAGGGAGCATACGAAAAGCGTCCTCGTATCGAGGCGGGAGTGTGGATATCTTTGGTTCGACAAATCGAATGACAAGTGCGAGATTAAACCAAGCGTGGGCCAGAAGCAATGCAATGATGTGTCCAGCGTGTTCAATTCCGATCATCGAAGAAAACGAACCGATAACTCCTGTCTCATTGCGTAAATCAATTCCAATGGAATCCAGCAAACCTCCTTCTTTGATCAGAGCGAGAAAGCCCATGGCTGCTACGACGGTTGGTGTGACGAATGGAAGCGTTAACGCTGCTCTGATGATGCCTACACGTTTCCATTCGTATCGACCCAACCACCATGCAATGGGTAGTCCGAGCATGAGTGTAAGTGTCGCTGAAAGGATGGCCTGTATGAAGGTGAAGACAACAGCATCCATTCCAAAGGGGTGTTCATCAAGATGGAGAATCGCCTGAATCGGATTCATGCCTGTTACGAACATCAACCGCTCGAGTGCTAAAACGAGGGGTACGAGAATCATTGCAAGGTACAAGGCTACAGGAACGCCTAGCCCAACAGACGCTTTCATGTTGCCAACTCAGAGAGCCTGGGTTGCCTTCCGCCAATCCATAAGCCATGACTCCATTTCATCATCGATTCGTTCGGTTGTGATATCAGAGGGTTGAGTTGGAACTGGGCTGTGGTACCTGTATCCATCCGTTTCTGGCAGATCTTGGCCTTCAAGCACGGAATACATGAGATTGTTTTCTGGCATGTTGACATTGATCTCTTCACTCAAGAGGAATTCGATGAACGCATCTACAGCGGATTGTGAGCCACCACCGTTGACTTTCGCAGCATATTCGACCTGATGGAAGGATGCATAATCAATGTCGACAGCACTGGAGATGGTGTAATTTCCTCCATAATAGGCTTCGACACCCGGCGAGTGGCAATAGGAAACGGTGAGCCAAGCATCGCCAATGTGACCTTCACCCCAGACACCATAGCCTCCACTGTAATGTGTTTCATAGGCCTCTGTCCAGCCGGATGTAAAGATGGCATCGTTTTCTGCCATGGCTTCCCACCACTCCATTGCATCCATGCTCGATTGCTGTTCGAAGTAATCGATTGTGGCCGTCATGAAGGCGCGTCCGGGTGAAGACGTTGTTGGACTCGGGAAGGCGGCCCTTCCTCGCCATGCTTCGTTGGTTAACTCTTCGAGTGTGGTTGGGTAGGAGACATTGTTCTCTTCAAGGGCTTGTGTATCCACGTTCAAGCACACATAGCCTTGGTCAAACGGTACGGCCAAATCTCCTGCATACGGGACAAGGGCTTGTGGGTCTAGATCTGGTAGCGTGGCAGAGTGCGGGGCGAGTAGACAGTTGTCGAGTGCTGTTTGGAGATAGGTGTTGTCAAGGCCCAAAGCGAGATCGGCCTGGGGTGCTTCCTTTGTCAGAAGAAGTTGCTCAAGGATGCCTCCTGCATCGTCTGTTCGGATCATCTCGACAGTGTATCCAGTTTGGTTGGTAAATTCTTCTAACACTTCATCACTCAATGCAATGATGTCGTAGGTAACAATGGTGAGCGTCATATCATCGGAGGATGTTGTTATCACACATTCATCGGTGATGCTGTGTTGACTCAAGCAACCCGAGAGGGGCGCGAGAAGAAGTACGAACAAGATGAAACCAGTTCGAATCATGCCATCCCTCCCAAGACATTGATGAGTCGATGGCATCGGTCGACCACATCCAAGGGGCTCGCTCCGACAACGTAGAGCGAGGGTTCCCACCCAAAATCCCCGATGTCAAGGATGACATCGATGGTCGAGGTTGAATCCTCGAGGCCAGAACGGTCAGCATCAGCAAGTTCCCATCCGAGTTGGTTGCATGCTTCTTGGACGGCATCAATGTCCGTACCTTCGTGATCACCCGGAGGTCGTACGTTCATGATGGCCGCCTTTGTTGAATCAATTTTTCGAGCTTCAAGCAACATTTCGGCAAGATGCTTTGAGGAACCAAACTGCGGTTTTCCGTGGGTTCGAAGTTCCCCTTCTACCGCGTTGATTTTACCCGGTACAGCTGCCACATCCTCTGGTGAGGTTGCAGAATTAAGGCATGCTGCGATGTTCATTCCTACCTTGGGGAGAACTGGCAAAAGAAGTCT
>DUJC01000135.1:0-2971 GCA_013330015.1 Candidatus Poseidoniaceae archaeon
CCCTTGAATGCACCAGAGACAATCTCGACGATGCAACCGACTTCGATACCGGAAGTAACGGCCTTTGGCTCGAGGTATGGGAGGATGTCCATGAGAGGTGCTTCACCAGGAAGAACTTGTTTTGCGTTCTTGAGCGGCGTTTGCGAAATTCCACGTCGTGCGGTTGGGTCTCGACCACCGGAACGACCGATCAACTTCTCAACGTGGTGAAGTGCACTGGATTCGACAAAGACGTAGCCACGCATGTTGTTTGGGTGAAGTACGGAGAAAATTTCACCTTGAAGCGCAGTCAATGAACCGCTACCGTGCAGACGGGCATACATTTCGTCAGCAACTCGAAGTTCAGAACCAATCGCTGTCTTAACGATGTACAGGAACGAACCGACAGAACCGTACATTTCACGGAACAACTTGTCTGCACCTTCCATATCCATGTTGGAGAAAAGACAGTTCTTGTCTTGGAGTGTACCAGGGTCGACCCACTCGTAGCCAACGTATCGGCCAGCAGGCGTAACTTCTTCAGAACTTGTTGCTACAAGAATTGGCATAACGTCGACTAGGTTTCGGCCCATGTCAATACCACGTTCTGGTCCAGTTCCGATGTACTCGAGTGTATCGAGAGGAAGACCTGTTGCTTCGGAAACACGTGCAAGAACTTCTTCTGGCGTATCTCCAACACCCCAAACACCGTCCCAAAGTCCTGGGAAATCGTTGTCATCTTTGCCTCTGCTCAAGAGCAAGAGTTTCTCTTCAAATCGTACAAACGCGATAAATGCTTCAGTCATGATCCCACCGCCTCATCCTCAGATTCCGAATACATCGTGAATCAACCAAGGAATGAAATTGTCCATGATGACGAGGAGAATGAATCCAATCGCACCAAGAACGAAAAGGCCAATGCCGCAAACAATGCTTGTTTGCTTGAACTCCTGAGGAGTTGGCTTTCGAGCCATTCGAATGATTCGAGCCCAGGAGCCGCGAGAAATCTTGCGGAATTGGGCTTCAATCCAGTCTTGGCGGTCCTGAACAACATCTTCAAACGAGCGGGATTCGCTTTTTTCGTCAGACATGGTACAACCTCGTGCTTTCTAACCGACCTAACCACCCATTATAACCGCTTCCATCGAATCCAGAGTCAATTTTTGTTCAAAATTTCGGCAAGAGTTGATGAGGGGTGAACGCATCCAATGTGTGTATGGCTTCACCAGACCCGTATGCAACATTGGGTGTTTCCCGCGATGCATCGGACGCTGAAATCAAGCGTGCATTCCGTAAACTCGCACGCAAATACCACCCCGATCGAAACCCCGATGACAGTGCTTCTGAAGCCAAATTCAAGGAGGTTCAGGCTGCGTACGAGACCATTGGTGATGCTTCGAAGCGACAAGAATTCGATCAGAAGAAGCGTATGGAGAACATGTTTGGTGGAGGCGGTCGCTCACCCTTTGGCGGTGGAATGGGTGGCGGATTCGAGGATTTGATTGGACAAATGTTCGGAGGGCAGCAACAGAATCCCTTCCAGCAACGACGACGTCCACCCCAGCAACAAGCCAAAGGAACGGACGTGCACGTGTCTGTCGATATCGATCTTGAAACTGCTGAGAACGGTGGAGAAATCCAGTTCCAAGCTCAGCGACTCAAGGTTGGACCGAACAACGTTGCATCAAAGGTACAACAAAATTTCAGAATCAAACTCAAGCCAAATGTACAGCATGGAACCGTGAAACGACTCAAACAACAGGGGAATGAACACCCTCAAGGTGTTCCGGGAGATCTCCACGTTACACTTCGAATCGATGCTGGAGAAGGACGACGTTGGGAGAATGGTATCCTGATTCAAGAAATTGTCATCCCCTATTCCACCATGATGCTTGGTGGTAAAGTCAAGATTGAGTTGCTGAGTGGGAAATCAGGCCTTCTCAAAGTCGGTGAAAACAGTCAACCGGGTGACCGAAGGCGGATGGCTGGGGCCGGTTACAACGGTGGCGATCTCGACCTCGAGTTTGTCCTTGAAGAGCTCGATGTTTTAACGGAAGAACAACGTTCAGCAATCGAAGCATTGCGAGATCTCGGGCTGTGAAACCATGGGCCGACAACATCGAAACGCTCCCAAACAGGGTCCTGATTCTGAGCGATTGTGGCGTCGTTTCACATCCTTGTTCACATCTGACGATCATTGGAACAAGCATTGGTCGGCGGATGAATTCGTTGACTTTCTCATTGAACACGAGGCACGACCTCCAAGTCGAGAAGACGTCAAGGCCTATCGAAAACGAATGCTTGGTAATATTCAGGATTTGATTCGATCATCTCGAAAACGCGGTCAGCACTTCAAGTGGGAAGGAGACAACACCATTTCTGCTCGAACACAGAAATCCATCGTTGAGATTGAACAAGCGGTCGCAGATTGGTCCGCTCGAATATCACGACTCGAGAATGAATCGCTCTCTGATTCAGATGGATGGCAAGACATCCTTGAAGCGTGGGAATGCATGATTATGAATGCACCAATTTCAGACAACATTCGACTTCATCCCGACATTGGTTTGGCGTGGAAAAAGTTCGACCTTCAACTTGAGCTCAAACGTCTTGCTGCACGCAAGTCAGGTTTGCGCTTCCCAGAGTTTGAACCTGCGCTTGCCATGATGTTGATTCAAGCAGGGCGTTGGTCCATTCTCGATTTGCTCAACCATCGATTAAACTGGCGTCGAAAAAACAACGATAACCCGTTCCCATCGACCTACGAATCAAGTCTCGAACAGTGGGCTGAACAGTTGCCAGACGTCGATGCAGTATCTGCACTTGGAGATGGACGAAGCGATTTGCAGCATCTTCATTTTGTGACAATCGATCCACCGGATGCCAAAGATTTCGATGATGCTGTGTGTCTCGAAGAACACGATTCTGGCCGTACGTTGTGGGTGGCCATTGCAGATGTGGCGCATTATGTGACAAAAGATTCCTCACTCGA
>DUJC01000135.1:3352-6045 GCA_013330015.1 Candidatus Poseidoniaceae archaeon
CCAATGCTTCCTTTCAGGCTAGCAGACGACCTTTGTTCGCTACGGGCAAACGTTCCAAGACTTGCGATGGTTATCGAGATGGTACTCGACGATGCCAACAACGTTGTCACCTCCAAGGCACACGAAGCAGTCATTTTCGTAAAAGAGAACCTTGCGTACGAAGACACCTTGAATGATGATCGATGGGATGGATTGTTCGAGTTGGCAGAGGCTTGGCAAGCAGATGAACTCCGGTTGAACATTCAGCAAGGGGAACAACGTCCACGTATCCATGGCGAGAACGAACTTTCCATCGAAGTGAAATGGCCAAACAAAGCGACCAAGATGATTGAGACGTTCATGGTCAAAACCAACAGCATTGTTGGTGAGATGCTTGGAAAGGCTGGTGCGTCGCTTCCATGGAGGTGTCATCCAATGCCGGACTCCATCGATGTTCGAGATTTGAACAAGCAATTGGAAGCCCTCGACATATCCATCGAACTTCCAGAACCTCGCTCGAAGTCGAAAAGCCAAGACGACACCGATGAGCTGGCAGGCTTGCTCGGAGCGTGGGCTGGTCAAGACATTGATTTGAGTGGGCTTTCATCCAGTGAAGAGAAGGTTGAGGTGGAACGGTATCTGACGAACGTATCAGCACAGGATGCACGGGATGAGATGTTGGACGGGTTGCGTCAAGCACAGGAACAAGCCAGTGCACTTCGGTCATCGTTGCGTAGAGTCGTTGATCAAGGGCTCTTTCAGTTGATGAATCGAGCGCGATACGATGCCAACAACATTGGACACTTTGGCTTGAATCTCGATGCCTATGCGCACTTCACAAGCCCGATCCGTCGCTACCCTGACCTCATCGTTCATCGACAATTGAAAGCAATGTTGCACAAGAAAGAGTGGATTTACACCGAAGACGAAGTGTCTTCCTTGAGCGAACACTGCTCCGATCAAGGACGGATGGCTCAACTCTTGGAATGGGAGTTGGTTGCAATGACATTGAATTGTCACCTCATGAACGGAGAAGAGCAGAACTGGAACGCACGCATCGTCGGCTTGAGAACACCATGGGTTTTCCTCGATCTCAACGATGATGGTTCGATGCATGGACGGATGCACCTCAAACAACTTTCCAGCAAAAAGAATCTCTTTATTGACGAATTCGGATTGTGTTTGATGGAAGAATTACGCGATGGAAGAGGCGAATCGGTCCTGCTCGAATTGGGTCAATTGTTCCCATGCAGAATCCGAGGATTGGATCTTTGGTCAGGCCGCCTTGACCTCGCTCCCGTTTGACATCAACCTTTTTAGAAACGGCATAGAGCCAAGACTAGTTCATATGACGATGGAGTCGACGTACCGCATCGAGGGCATGACCTGTGCCGCTTGCGTTTCGTCGGTTGACTCCATCATCAACAAGATCGGTGATGTCGAGAGCGTACGTGTGAATCTCGCTTTGGAAAAAGCCGTTGTTCAATGGAAAGAAGGTGCCGATATCAACCATGATGCAATTGAAGAAGCAGTCAATCGCGGTGGATTTGTTGCAAGTTCGATGCCGACGCCCCAACAAATTCGACAAGAACGCATCGATGCAGTTCGTCAACAAGGTTGGAACGCTGGGTTGGCCCTTCTGTTGGCCATTCCTACATTGATCGTCTCGATGTTTTTCTCAGATTTAGGTAGCAGCAACGGCATGAATTCGAACTGGTTGATTGCCTTCCTTCTGACCTTACCTGTGTATTTGTACATGGGACAACAGTTCCACATTGGTGCATGGAAGGCAATAAGAAAAGGAAGGGCCAACATGGATGTTCTGGTTCACTTGGGGACCACAACGGCATTTTTGTGGTCTTCATTGGTTTTGTTTGCACCGAAAATGTCGTTCCTTCGAAATATTTTTTCGAGCACGCAGCACGTGTATTTTGACGGTGCTGCGCTCATCATCGCCTTTGTCCTCTTGGGCAATTTCTTGGAAGGTCGAGCGAAATTACAAGCAACAGATGCTATCTTTTCCTTGATGGACCTTCAACCAAAAACAGCCGACGTTCTCAACGATGAGGGACATACAACAACCATTCCTGTGGAAGATGTTGAGCCCGGTACAAACATCCTCGTCAAGACAGGTCAAACCATTCCACTTGATGGTCAGGTCTTGGAGGGTTCTGCCCTCGTGGACATGTCGATGATGACTGGAGAAACGTATCCTGTGCGTGCAAGAATAGGAGATGAGGTCATAGGTGGAACGATTTTGGTCGATGCTCCATTGACGATCACAACCACACAACCGTATCACCAAACGGTTCTCTCGAACGTGATTCAACTAGTCGATGAAGCCCAAATGGGAAAAGCACCCATTCAGAGGTACGTGGATCGTATTGCTGCTGTTTTCGTCCCCATTGTCATTGCCTGCGCTCTCATAGCTGTTGCCTATTGGGGCTTCTTTACCGATGGAGTCGATTCACGTAGTGGTGGTGAAATTGCCATTCTCGCTCTTGTCTCAACCTTGGTCATCGCATGCCCTTGCGCATTGGGATTAGCAACACCGACGGCCCTCATGGTAGGGACTGGGACGGGGGCCCGATTTGGATTGCTTGTCAAAGGCATTGAAGCACTGGAACGATCGCATGCGACCACCACCCTTGTGGTCGATAAGACAGGAACGCTCACGACTGGAAGACCAAAGGTGTCGCACATTGAATTCATCG
>DUJC01000062.1 GCA_013330015.1 Candidatus Poseidoniaceae archaeon
GAACTCGGTCGAGTTGTCGATCGTGGAATCCGTGAATCCGGATGCATCGACATGGACGAATTGTGCATCGTTCCCGGCGAGAAAGTTTGGGGTGTCATGATCGACATCCACGTCCTCTCCGATGGAGGCAACATCTTCGACGCAGCGGGCCTCGCTGCCATTGCCGCCCTACGTACTGCTGTTGTTCCTGCCGAACGCTTCGATGTTGGTGAAGACCACACGTTGAAGGTCAACGGAACACCAATCATGGCATCGTTCAAGCGTGCAGGTGGGCGCTTTGTTTACGACCCGAGTGAGGAAGAAGAACTCGGTGGAGACGAGCGCATTCACATTACTCTTGGAGACGAAGGCCACCTCCATTCGTTACAGAAGGGGCTAAAAGGAGTCTTCACTCCGGACGAATTTGCCGAGATTCTAGCGGTCGCCGAACAAAAGTGCAGTGAACTGAGAGAAATGGTAGCAGAAAAGGAGGGGAACTGATTGGCAAAGCGAACCCAGAAAGCAAAGGCAACAGCACGATTTGGTGCACGATATGGTGTAAGCGTACGACGTAACGCAGGCAGTGCTCTGGCAAAGAAAAACGCCAAGTACACGTGTCCGGTTTGTCACTACCGCAAGGTTACTCGTCAATCCGTTGGCATCTGGTCCTGCGGAAAGTGTGGCCACACCTTCGCAGGCGGTGCATGGGAACCATTCACTCGTGCCAGTGACGCAAACTCCCGTATTCTTCGACGATCCGTTGAAGGTGCAACAACGGCCGATATGGCATTCATCGCTCAGCAAGCTGCTCTCGACTTTGAGCGCAAGGCTGCAGAAGAGACCTCTGAAGAGGAGTGATTGCAATGGCGGCAACGCCGTTCTCGCTTGTTTGTACGATTATACGAGCGAACGCTACGGACATTAAGGCCATGCGAGATTCGCTTATCTCTGAAACGGAAAGCCAAGGACCTGACAAGAACACATTTTCATTCCGTTTGGATGAAGCCAACGCCAAAGATCTCCGTGCAATGTGGAACACACGAATTCGTGGATTGATTGCTGCTGATGAAATTCTACAGGCGATTGAAACCGCAGGTTCATCAACCAAGGACGATTCGAAGGGTGCATGAGCACTGTTGAGCAATTGCAAGTCGTTGTCTCTGAAGTTCAGAATGCACGTCACCAAGTGGCAACCGTTCGGGCACAATTGCAAGAATTGGAAACAACCATTACGGCTGTCGAGAAGCACCCTGAAGGAATGGCTCTCCATCGACAACTTGGTGGTGTGCTGGTTGAAGTCGACAACAAAGCCGATTTGATTGAGGAACTCAAGACGACCCATTCTACACTCTCCGAACATGCTGAGCGACTCTCCGAGCATGAAGCAAAACTTGTCGCAGCCTATGAAGAACTCAAGAAATCACTTGAGGGAGAAGCTTGAACTCACAACAAGAAGACATTGCTGCAATGAAGCAATGGCTCGATGCTGCCATTGAACGTGGAGCAGTTCCAGTTATCACAGGTCAAAATGGAGATATGGATACCATTGGATCTGCCATTGCACTCGCTTCGATTCATCCCTCACTCCTCGCTTGTGGTTTGCACTTGGGACGCATCGCAAAACGCCTTGTCGAAGACATGAAGGCTCCATTTCGCAAGGTGACTGCGAAGGGCACTGCTTTTCCAGCAAATCTTGGTGGTATCGTTGTTGTTGATGCTGCTGCACCAGAACAAGTTGGTATCGACTTACCTGATGTGCCACGATTGATTCTCGATCATCATTCTACCAACGGTTGGACGTTAAATGAGGGTGACCATATGATGCAATGGAATGTTCGTGCAACGACAGAAATGGTTGCAACCTACATGTTTGAACACGCCAGCGATGCGCTAACACCACCCGTTCGCAAAATGTTGCTTGCAGGAATGATCACCGATACAGGGCGATTCAAACACGCCAATACCACTTCCTTCGAAGTGACAACAAAACTTCTCGAAGGCAGCGACATCGACTACGCTGAGTTTTGTGAATACATTGAACGAGAAAACACATCTCCGTCTGAACGAGGCAGTTTGCTTCGTGGACTTGGACGTTCAAAGCATCACGATGCAGGCGACTGGAGTCTCGTCACGACCTATGCAGGTACGCTCGAAGGACGACTTGCTTCCATGCTTCTCGGAACTGGTTGCGATGTATCTCTCGTTTCACGCCATCGAGAAGGCGAGACCCGATTGACAGCA
Organism: Candidatus Poseidoniaceae archaeon; assembly: GCA_013330015.1. Lineage (GTDB taxonomy): Archaea > Thermoplasmatota > Poseidoniia > Poseidoniales > Poseidoniaceae > MGIIa-L2 > MGIIa-L2 sp8574u. The sequence continues at coordinate 2,221 of DUJC01000062.1, forward strand.
CGAGCGACTCGCAAGGCTACATTACGCGGTGTTCACCTTGGAAGCATCATGCAGGAGATAGCAGAACAACACGGTGGTGACGGAGGAGGTCATGATGGAGCTGCGGGATGGACAGGAAACGTTGATCGCATTCGAGCAGAATCTGCATTTATAGCACAACTAACACTCCAACATGAGGTGAAAAAATGAGACCAAAGGCACCAGGATTGTACATCTCCAAATGGCGAGAGGAAGGACCCGTATCGTTGGAAACTGCTGAAGAATGGCGAGATGAACACGGTTGGGACGACTGGATGGCGATTATCGAGGCTGCCCTCTATCTCGATGCTGCTGAATTGGTTGAACTGCTTTTGCCAGTCTTAACTCCAGCACAACGAGCAACCTTTGACTTGGTTCGCCGACGTATGCTTGGCGACAAGCGGCTTGAGGAGGCCATCGATCAGGCGCTTGAAGTATGCAGAAATCCAGCAACGCGTGACCTCGCTCTTGAAGGACGTCTACGAATGGAGCGTGGTCTCCAACGATTCGAGAAGGGAGATGCAACTGGAGCAGAAGAAGATCTCACATGGGCTGAAACCAGACTCAAATCCGTTTCGAAAGCAAGTCGAGATCATGACTTATCACTCCTGAACAAAGCAGCATACCACATGGCTTCTGGAGAGGATCTCATGGCACTGCAAGTGTATGGGGATATTTCACGAAAGGAAAATCATGCCCATGAAACCATCGCTATATCTCGAATTGGTGCATCTCGCATTCACGCTCGATATGGGAAGATGTTCGATGCTGCTCGAAATGCTTGGAACGGACACGCACATGCCATTCTCGCCAATCAGGTGACAATGGCAATCGAAGCAGGCAGCCTATTCATGGACCTGACGATTGGTGAACAAGATGAGAAAGCGGTTCGATTTCAACAACAAGTCGATGAATCAAAGCCACGCAATGTCGGGGATGCAACACCTGAATTGAAGGTGCACCCAGCCGATGTAAGCGGTGTTTTCGAGTGGTGCTTGAAGCATCTCAACAAGGAGCATTCCGGTCAGGATCGTCCCGATTTGCGAGCCATGATCATGATGGCGCACCGCCTTGATCGGATGGATGATTTCGATTGGCTAATCGAAGAACCTCAACGTGTGGAAGATTCCATGCTGGTAGCTGTTGTTCTGGGATGCGCACTCAATGATGAACAACATTTAGCATGGACTGAGCGAATGCAATCACTGATGCCGTGATTCTATAGAATCTACCCAGTTGCTCAAATCGATAACTTCCTGAACATCCCAATGAGTAAAATCGGGTAATTCTGCAAACCATTGGACTGTCGATACGTGTTGATCGTTGACATTCCAATGCTGTTGAACAAACGGGGGTTCTTCGTCGTCAACACATACCAATCCAACCCAACCATTTGGATAATACGATTTATTCCAAGCGAGAAGTATACCTTGACCTCCGACTTCCTCCATCAGTTCCCGATGCAATGCTTGCTCTGGATGCTCTCCTTCTTCGACATGTCCTCCAGGGAACTCCCAACCACGTTTAGGATGCTGAACCATGAGAATCGATCCTGATTTCAAAACCGATGTCGGATTGCTTTTGCGAACAACATAGGCCAAGACGAACACTGGAGACACTGTACCACCTACATCATGGAACGGCATTGTTTAAGATATGGTTCAGCCCAAGATTCGCCCGAAGCAACAAGGCGCCGAGCCATGAAGAAGGCCTCTGATATGTTCGAGGATTCTATCAACTCAACGAGTTTCTTCTCTTCGAGTTTCGTTTTTTCTCCTGTTTCTTCCATTGACTCAACAATTGGTTCAGTTGTTTCCTGCCGCACACGTTTGTTGAGTTCTTCCATCTGCTCAAGGAATGCTGTGCGATGCTCGAGTTTTGGCCCACTCCATGGCGTTTTTTCTCCACCATCCATACGTTCTGTTAATCGATTTAGGAATTCGTCACGCACCAGCAGATGCGGCATCAACGTCTGGACGTGATCGTAGCACGACCAGGCTGAATCAATCTCCTGCCGTCGTTCATGTAGACGACCCAATTGCATCCACAATTCATGGTTCACTGGTCGATGGGCGAGCAAATGTCGACTCAATTCGATGAACAAATCCTCAAATCCTTGCAAACGAAGGTGTTCAATTCGGCGACCATAGACAATGTTCGCACGCTGATCACGGAAATCCAAATCTCGACAACGATCTGCAAATTCAGCAATTTCCAACAGAACCTCATCACTTTGCTCATCGCCACCACCCCGAGCAACGAGAGCTTCCCACCAAGCATCAGGAGTAAGTGGGTCTCGAGCAAAGGCGGCTTCGAGAAGTTCCAAACCGAATTCAAGATAATCCAGTTGTTTCAGTTTCTCAAATTGCTCCGTATCTCTGCCAAGAACGGTGAACACATCTTCCAACACAATTCCAAGTCCGTGGTTGTCTTTGAGCCCAACTTTGATGTCTGCTAAACATCGCCAGTTTCTCTCATCAGTGAAATCATGCAGCAAGGCTTGGCGAGCGTTTTGTTCTGCCCATTGCATATTGGATTCTTTACGTTCAGGATCTGCCTTCGCCAACCGAACAAATTTTTGTGCTTGGGTTCGATAACGGTTCCCAAGATTGCGACGTGGGTGTTGCAAATCATCATGTGCAGATTGACGCATGACCATCCCTACTGGACGCTCATGTACCCTTCTGGGTTATCTGAATGATGGATGGTTGCATCAAATCCAACCTTCGATGTTAGACCATCTTCGTATCGAGAAGGGTCAAGACTCGATCCCTTCTGATTCGGGAAAATGTATGTATCACGGTCGGGTTGCCAACGGGTCACCATAGCCCATTCAACACGAACGGGATTGCTGATGTCAATGTCTTCGTCGACGATCGTGACCATTTTCATGGAACGATGACCTGCTAAGGCAGCTTCGATGGCTCTCTTTCCATCGTCTTCGGACGTCTTTCGTATTTTAACGACTGCAGCCAGCCATCCGCAACCACCCTCTGTCATGTGGACATCAATGCAATCAACAACTTGTGCAACGGCTTCTTTGATGGTAGGCGAGCGAGGCAATCCCATCAACGTCTTATGTTCAGCTTCGCCAGGAATCAATGCATGGAAGATAGGGTCATCACGATGAATGATTCCATCGACTTCGATCACCGGTTCTTGTCGCACATCGTCAACGGTTCCTGTGATATCGACATACGGGCCTTCGTCATCGTCATCCAATGTAATTCGCCCCCACATAGCATACTCAGCATCTGCAGGAACTTGGATACCATTCGGCAATTCAACCAATTGGAGTTGCTCATTATACAGTTTCTCATGAAGTGCAGCGGCGATGGACAACTCGTCGATTGGTTCATCAAACGACATGGCCCCAGCGAGCAGAACAACTGGGTCAGGAGCGTTGACTATAGCGATGTTGACTTCTTCTCCACGCTCTCTTGCTTGATCAACCATGGTACGCAAATGTCTGGGCACGAGACGAACAACGAGATGGTTCTCATCACGTAAGAACTGCCTGTGAAAACTCATGTTCCTTTGACCATTTACTTCAGCAATAATGACGCTCGCCGACATGTAGCGTCCTCGATCTTGGGGCCAGTGATGAGGAATCGCGATGGAGTGCAAATCTACCTTTTCCTGGATGTTGTCGTAAACAGGAGATTCTGCAGGCGACACGATTTCAGGCATTCCTGGGTTTTTCATGGCCCATGCGAGTGTGTCGATGTAGACTTCCGGTTGAATTCCAATGGCTTCACAAAGCCGGTCACGCGTAAGCATGTTGACGGAAATCCTCTGCCCGGGTACTTCTTTCACGTTCTCAAACAACATGTTGGGATGAGAGCGGTTCGAACTGAATTCCCAAATCCCATGAACGAGACTCACTTCATCGCTGATGCGTTCTGCGTGCGAAAGATGATCTCGAAAGGCCAAAACATCACGTCCTCAGAATTTCGTCTGAGTATCTTCGAGGTAGCGTGGACGGTCTTCCTCTTCCGCTGATTCGCCGCCGGAGGACATCATGTTCATGCCCGAGAACAAACCAATGAGACCGACTGCATGTGCTGTAAGAACATCAACTTCGGATTCGACGAGATTAATCCAATGGTTCACAATCACCAAAAATCCGAGAAGCATGGTCAGCAGTGCAACGATTGGCCGCATACCCTTTGGAATCATGCCTTCACTAACAAGACCTTGTTTATGATGTTATTCTTCTGCACAGACGGTGGAATCCTGACTCCGATGAAACGGCGACTTGATATATGAAAGCAAAGTCGCCAAAACGCTCGAATGAGGTTTGAACATGGGTAGAGGACTCTTTGCAGGTGCAAAAATGGCCAAGGACCGTCAAAAGTTTCGTTGGTCTGACCGACGATACAAGAAGCGCATGCTCAAATCTCGTGCCAAGCACGACCCGCTTGCTGGATCAACCCAAGCCAAGGGCATCGTTGTCGAAAAGGTCGGTATTGAAGCCAAGCAACCAAACTCTGGCATCCGCAAGGCTGTCAAAATTTCACTCATTAAGAACGGTAACAAGCTAACCGCATTCGCTCCCGGCGATGGTGCAATCAACTTCATCGATGAGCACGACGAAGTCATGGTCGAAGGTATCGGTGGACGCATGGGTCGTTCATACGGAGATATTCCCGGAGTCCGTTACAAGGTCATCCAAGTCAACGGCGTATCCCTCGACGAAATGGTTCGAGGACGCAAGGAGAAGCCAGTCCGCTGAGGTGTTCATGATGTCAGAAGAAGTAGTCGTCGACGATCGTCCTATCGCAGGTATCGGAACGCTTGTCTTTGGCAAGTGGGATGCTGCTGAAGTTGTCTGCAACGACCCTGGTCTTGCACCATACGTCAACCTCACAACCGTTGGAGTACCGCACACCGGTGGCCGTCATGCCAACATGTGGTTCGGAAAGTCCAAACTTAGCGTTGTTGAGCGCTACATCAACAAACTCATGCGAACCGGGGCTTACACAGGGAAGAAACAATCTGCAATGAAGGCGTTTGAAAGCGCTCTCGATGTGCTCGCTGAGCGACGCAAAATGAACCCTCTGCAAATCTTTGTCGATGCCATCTGCAATGCAGCTCCGATGGAAGAGATCACTCGAATCAAATTCGGTGCTGTCTCGCAACCAAAGGCAGTTGATTCATCTCCATCTCGACGTCTCGATGTTGCTTTGAAGAACCTCGCAAAGGGCGCACAACAAGGCACACACAAATCCAAGCGAACCCTCCAACAATGCATCGTCAACGAGCTCAACAAGGCTTCCGAAGGTGATGCAACTTCCTTTGCTGTCGCAAAGAAAGAAGAAGTTGAGCGTATCGCTGCATCTGCTCGATGAAACCGTACACGGCGACGAATTTCGTCGAAGTTTTGCGACTCACTTAAGAACCCCATTCAAGTGGGCGAAATGAACCAGACAGGTGGATACCATGGGACGAAAAGAAGACAACATCAAAAAGGCCACAGAAGTGATGCACGTACTTCCACAGATTCGAAATCTGTGCATTGCTGCTCACATTGATCACGGTAAGACGACACTTTCTGACAACTTGATAGCTGGAGCCGGTATGATGTCCAGCGATTTGGCTGGTGCTGCACGTGTTCTCGACTTCGACGAGCAGGAATCTGCTCGTGGAATTACAATTAACGCTGCATCGGCTTCAATGGTTCACGCTGTCGATGGTACAGACTACCTCATCAATCTCATCGACACACCCGGTCACGTCGACTTTGGTGGCGACGTTACACGTGCCATGCGTGCGGTTGACGGTTGTTTTATTCTCGCTTGTGCTGTTGAAGGACCAATGCCTCAAACCGAGACGGTTGTACGACAAGCACTCAAGGAGAAGGTCAAGCCTGTTCTTTTCATTAACAAGGTCGATCGACTGATCAACGAACTTCAGGTCACTCCAGAAGATATGATGAGCCGATTCCAAGAGACCATCACCAAGGTCAACAAGCTAATCAAGCAATTCGCTCCTGATGAATTCAAGAAAGAATGGCAAGTGAGTGTCATGGACGGTACGGTTGCCTTCGGAAGTGCTTACCACAACTGGGGTATTACCATCCCTTACATGAAGAAGTCTGGCGTTACCATGACCGACATCTTCCAGTACTGCAACGATGAGAAGCAAAAGGAACTTGCACAGGCTGCACCAGTTCACGAAGTTCTTCTTGACATGGCAGTTACCAAACTGCCAAGCCCTGTCGAGGCACAACCGTACCGTATTCCGAACATTTGGACTGGTGACCTCGATTCTTCAATTGGAAAGGCAATGATGGCATGTGACCCAGAAGCAGAACTTGCTATGATGATCACAAAGATTTGGATGGACCCACACGCTGGTGAAGTTGCTGTCGGCCGAATTTACTCCGGTGCAATCTCACAAGGTGAATCCGTCTTCGCTATCGGTGCTGCAAAGCCAGAACGTGTTCAGCAAGTCAGCATGATGGTTGGTGGTGATCGAATCACCGTGCCAAAGGTCGTTGCTGGCAACATCGCTGCAATCACAGGTATTCGAAGCGCTGCCGCTGGTGTAACGCTCTCTCGTGACAAAGACTTCACGCCGTTCGAAGCCATTCGTCACTACTCTGACCCTGTTGTTACCGTCGCTGTCGAGCCAAAGAGCATGAAGGACCTTCCAAAGTTCATCGATGCATTGCGCTCACTCGCCAAGTCTGATGCATCTCTGCAAGTCACAACCAACCAAGAAACTGGCGAAGCATTGCTTGCTGGTATGGGAGAACTTCACCTTGAGATTACTGTCTACCGAATTGAGGAAGAACAGAACATCAAGGTCAGCGTCAGCCCACCTATCGTTGTTTACCGTGAAGGTGTTCAAGGAAGCAACCGTGGACATGCCTTCGAAGGTAAATCTCCAAACCGACACAACCGTTTCTTCTTCGAGATTGAAGCACTCCCTAGTGAAGTTGTTAACGCTCTGCGAAACGGTGACCTAGGTGACGGACCTGTTCGAAGCAGTGATGCTAAGGAAACAGGAAACAAATTCGGCGAACTCGGTATGGATAAGGACTTGATGCGCAAGATTTACGCCATTAACGGGACCAACGTTCTCGTCAACGATACCAAGGGTATTCAAGGACTACACGAAACCCGTGAATTGATCATCGAAGCGTTCAACGAAGTCTGTAAGAAGGGACCAATTGCTGATGAACCGGTTCAAGGTATGTTCGTTCGATTGACAGACGCAAAACTACACGAGGATGCTATCCACCGTGGACCTGCACAGACAATTCCTGCAGTTCGAAACGGAATCAAGGGTGCAATGATGCGAGCCAAGACCGTGCTCCTCGAGCCAATGCAGAAGGCGTTCGTCTCTGTTCCAAACGACTGGCTTGGCCAAGTCACACGTGAAGTCACCAACCGCCGTGGAATCATCGAAGACATGCCAAGCGAAGGCGATGTGACAACCGTTGTTGGTGTTCTGCCAATCGCTGAAACATTTGGTTTCTCCAACGACATCCGTGCTGCTTCGCAAGGGCGAGCTGTCTGGAACACTGAAAACCTCGGATTCGAGATGCTACCACCACAACTCTTCGACAAGGTCGTTGGTGAAATCCGAACCCGTAAGGGATTGAAGCCAGAGCCAAACCCAGAATCCTACTATGCTGATTGAGCATGGATTCAGGATCTATTGCAGCCCTATTTGCCACAACCGTTGGTGGCGTGCCCAAGCCGCGTGTTGACACCCTCGATGTGACAACAGGTGGTATTCGTCATGAGATTATTCGCGACAAGAAGCATCATGGTGGTACCGAGAAAGCCGTCTGCCTCATGTCTGTAGAAACAATGGAACACTTACAATCACTTGGCCATCCAATCCATGGAGGATCGACTGGAGAAAATATTCTCATCGATGTTCCACAAGCATCGCTTGGTGTTGGTGTTCAACTAAGATTCGATCAAGTTCTTCTTGAAATCACGATGGCGGCAACGCCATGCAAAACAATTGCTGATTCCTTCAGTGGTGGTGATTTCAACCAATTATCGGAGAAGAAATATCCAGGACAAACCCGCTGGTACGCTCGCGTTCTTCAAGAGGGAATCATCCACGAGGAAGAGCAAGTAAGCATCAACTCAAACGCTTGAGTTGTAAATCCGTTAATTCGCGAAGAGCGAGCATTGCTGGACCATCTGGCAATCGATCAAGGCAAGCATGAGCATGTTGATGATATTCGTTTGCTCTTTCGCGAGCATAAGCGATTGAACCGAGTTCATCCAATGCCGCTATACCATCCTGAACCATTGATTCCGTAGCATCCTCGCACTTGCCAAGAACGGATAGTAGACGAGACTTGGTTTCTGAATCAGGTTGAGAAAGCGCATGTATGACCATGAGCGTCTGTTTTCCTTGAGCGACATCAGAACCTGTTGGTTTTCCAAGCGTTGCTGAATCGGAGAGGACATCGATGAGATCGTCCATGAGTTGGAAACACAGTCCAACCGATCGACCCCACTCAGCAAGACACTCAATCACTTCGTCATCTGCACCTGCAACACGCGCTCCTAATTCAGCACAAATCTGGAACATCACAGCGGTTTTTCCTTCAATCATCTCGATGTATTCATCTTCAGTGACTCGTTCACGCGTCTCAAATTCAATGTCCAATTGCTGCCCTTCTGATACACGCCGAACCATCCAGGCGATTCTGTTGACGAGGGAAGGGATGTCATGCAGCTCGATGTTTGCAGACATCACCAATCGTTCGAATGCAATCGCAAGCATAGCGTCGCCCGCATTAATTGCTGTTGGCATATCGTACTCAATGTGTACAGCATTACGACCTCGACGAATTTCATCATCGTCCATGATGTCATCATGGACCAGCGTAAAGTTGTGAATGGTTTCTATTGCAGCACCAATGTCGAGAAGGCCAGAATGCGTGTCACCAACAGCACGAGCAACAAGCCATGGGAGCGTTGCTCTCATTCGCTTTCCTCCACCAAGGATCAGATGCATCATAGCTGCAGCCAGGCGTTCGTGACGAGAAGCCGTCAGACTCTCAACGATTCGTTGTTCGATAAACGGCTTGACTTCGTTGATGCTGGTAAGGAGGTCTGCACCTTCTGCGTTCGGTAGCATGTGTGTAACATCTCCCATATCGTGAATCAGACCATCTTGGAGTGCTTCACATGCCGCTTTATCACCGATGGCGTTCCACCAGTCTTCATTCATCAAGCGTGCAGCGATGCAGCGGAACCATGGAGCAATGACATCAGCACTGTCTTCATCAACAAGCATTGCATCCAACTCTTCTGCATTTACCCACTTTACAGCAGAGACCTCGTTTGGATTTGGGTCCAATTCAACATTTGCTTGAATCATCAAAATGTGATCGATTTCACGCTCAATCCAATCAGCGTTCATTCGAGCTGAATAGCGCATCTTAGTGATGAAATGGAAGTTGTTGATATCAATGGAATCGGGTGAAATACCTAATTCCTGATCGAGTTTCCGGATGGCAGCAACCTTGACACCGAGCGCATTGTTCTCCTCCATCTCCTCTGCACTTGCGAGTGGATGTGAGCAACAAGAATTCGCCCAAACACTTGGAAATGTGATCTTGTCGTGCGCCCGTTGTTGCAAGAGTAATTTTCCTTCTCTATTGAACAACAAGACGCTAAAGGCACGATGGAGACTTCCCGATTTATAATGACTGTCAGCTTTGCTGATTGGACCAACGACACCATCGTTTTCATCAACTTGCAAGACGGCTTCAGCCATCATACTGGCTTGTGTCGAATCCGAGGACTGAGCCTCCAACAAACTGGACACTTTGTTGTCGATGTCCGCTTCTGGAACATCTCCGCTTGCATAGTTCGACATATGAGCCCCAATCTTTCTCTGAAGAGGCGCTACATAGACAGTTCGCTTGTAAATTTACTAATTTTGCCGACGAATAGACCAATTCTTTCGTCCTAGTCCTTCAAGAGCCGTCCCCGTCAATCCACCCCAGAGCAATGGTTCATCGATTTGGAAATAGAACAATGGAAGCATCACCAACAAGGCGATAATCCAATGATGCAACCATATGAAGTTGGTACGTATGTGAAACTTAATGTTCTCAGTCAACCAACGTACGGTTGCAAAACCAAGTACGATGCCCA
>DUJC01000004.1 GCA_013330015.1 Candidatus Poseidoniaceae archaeon
GTGACTGAGTTTTCCTTCCGCTTGTTCTGGGAAATTTTCCCGCTTGCAGTTGTCCTTGTCGCTATTGGTCTCTTTGTTTTCCACTCTGATCTTCTGCAAGCAGGAATCTCCGGTATTCGCCCAATTCAGGGAATCAAAGTTGTCATTATTGCCGGGCTCCCAACACTGTGTGCAGTCTTTTGGACATTAGGAATTATCGGGGCATCGAATTATGAGGTGACGATGACGGTTATTATCGTCGGTCCAATTTTGCTTGCATTAGGTGTTTCATATGGGTTGCACATTACCAACAGGTACGCTGAAGAAGAAGGTAGCAGAACCGAAAAGATGCAGGCTTCTATGAAATCAACAGGTCGTGCTGTTTTCTTGTCTGCTGTTACAACCGTTATTGGATTTATTTCACTAATTTTCACGCCAATGGCGCCAATCAAAACCGTTGGTATTGCGCTGTCCGGGGGGATTGTCATCGTCTATATCCTAACGATGTTTATGGTTCCGAATCTTACCCTAATTCTCGATTTACGTAAGCCGAAACATCCTCCATTAAGGGTCTTCGATGCTGCGGTGGATATTCCGATCAAACGCAATCGTAGCCTAATCGGATTTTTCTTGATTCTTGTGCTCGTTTCAGCGACGCTGGGTCAGGCCAACGTTGAAGAAAACATCGATTTGCTTGGTATGGCTCCTGAAGGTGAGCAACCGGTCATCAAAATGAAACAATACAGCCGGGAATTCAATGCAGGCCAAATCGGTATGGTTCTTGTCCACGCAAATGTATCTGGCGATGTGACCGACAATGACCCAACCAATGATGATCCAGCTCAAAATCTGAAAATCATTGATGGCCTTGAGAGGAATCTCAATACTGTAGAAAATGCATCTGCTGTTTCTGTTGTATTCCTGATGAAAGCAACCGGACTAGCCCCAACTCTATCTGGTCAACCACTCCTTGCACAAATTCAAGAGATTCCCGGATATGAGATTCTTCCAGAGGATGTTCGAAACACCTTCGAAGTCTTGCTCGACCAAGAAGTTACACAAGGTGCAACCTTCTGGGATTTGTTGACGACTCCGGAAGAATTTGGCTTGCCGGGTTCAACCCAGAGTCAGATTTTCTTGCTCGATGTTTTCTACTCTTCGTTGACAAAAGAAATGCGTGAAATTTTCATCAATTCAGATTATGACCGAACGCTGATTTACATCGACATGCCATTCATTCCTGTAGCGGACACCGCCGTGGCTGTCGAACAAATCAACGAGTATTCAGAGGGATTCCAGGGCACGCATCAAGAACGTGCTGAAAAACTGACAGGAGTCGCTGCAACCGCTATCGAAGTCAACAAATTGATTGTTGATTCACAATGGACCTCGCTCGGATTCGCCATTGTGCTGACACTGATCGTACTCGCTGTTGTGTTCAGAGACATTCGGTATTCTCTCTTGACGACATCACCCGTTATCGCTACCGTTGCACTTCAGTGGCTCGTTATGTGGCAAATGGATGTACCATTATCTCTCGTAACGGTCATGATTGGCTCGATTCTTGTGGGTGTGGGCGTGGACTTTTCAATTCACATCGCCAATCGTATACGTGAACTTGGCGGTGGAATTGAGGCGATTCGTTCCGCAGCGGTTGGAACAGGAATGTCGCTGTTTGAGGCGGCCGTCGTCACATCGCTTGGTATGTTCACTGCCTATCAAATTCCGATTCCTGAGATCAAACCGTTTGTAACGGTTATTCTCATTTTGCTTTGGGTTGCAGCAGCGAGTGCCTTGCTCCTTCTACCTGCTATTTTCGTAACACTCGAGAAACTTGGAATCGGTGTTGTCGGAGGTCCATCCGCAATGTCAAGACGTTTGGGACTCGGTAAAATGAAAGCAGATGACCCGGACGTCTTGGAGGCGGTTCTCATCCACGATTCGAGCAACAAAGAAGCGTGGTGAAGCCAAGCAAAGGGATAAGACCTGTATTCCTACCAACAAGCATGGTCAAGTATTGGTTGATGAAGTCGGAACTCGACGTTTATCCCTACGCACAACTCGTCACAGATGGGAAGACCCATTGGGACGGTGTTCGCAACTACCAAGCTAGGAACATGATGCGGGATGAAATGAAGGTTGGAGATTTAATTCTCTACTATCATTCAAATTGTAAACCACCTCATGTAGCAGGGATAGCCAAAGTGTGCAACGAAGGGTACGGTGACTTCACGTCTTGGGACTCGTCTTCAAAATACTTCGATGAAAAGTCCACACCTGAAAATCCTCGATGGTTCATGGTTGATATTGAACCTGTATGTGAATTGGAAAACATTGTCTCATTGGATGCTGTGCGACAAGAAGAAGCACTTGCGGATATGTTGTTGATACGAAGAGGACAACGACTCTCGATTCAGCCCGTACAAGAAAACGAGTTCCGGCACATCTGCAGCATGGGTGGTGTTGACCCCTCAAACCTTGAGTGAAGTGATTCGATGCAACATATTAGCGCAACCGATCGTGCTCTCAACATTGAGTACGCCATTCGCGATGTGGTTGTTCCTGCTACTCAACTCGAAGCACAAGGTCACTCCATCATCAAGCTCAACATCGGTGATCCAATCGCATACCCTGGATTGCCAACCCCTTCACACATGGTCGAAGCCTTCGCCAAAGCTTTGAACGATGGAAAGAATGGATACTCGCCATCTTATGGTTTACCGGAGTTACGTACTGCAATTGCGAATGATGAACGCACAAAGGGTTGGCCTGCTTCAGCGGATGATGTGTACGTTTGCCACGGTGTTACAGAGGCACTTCAAGTCCTATTTCAGGCGACCTTGGAAGAAGGTAGTCAAGTCTTGGCTCCAGGTCCGCACTATCCTCCCTACATGGCGTATCCGCAAATGTACGGTGCTGAAACAATCGAATATCGATTAAATTCTGATGATGGATGGTCGCTTGATTTTGATGACATTGAATCAAAGATGAGCGATAATGTTCGACTGTTTGTTTTGATTAATCCAAACAATCCAACAGGCGCAGTGGTCGGTCAAGAAGAAATTGATCGGTTGCTGCAGATTCTGAAACCATGGCCAAATTGTATCCTTGTTGCTGATGAAATCTATGATGGTCTTGATTTTTCAAACCGTCAAGTAAGCGCAGCAAGTCGATCTAATTCAATTCCAGTTGTAACAATGAACGGTGTCTCAAAGGTCTACTATGCACCCGGATGGAGGATTGGATACATGGCAATTCACGACCCAAAATCTGTTTTGGCCTCAGTCCGAGATGGAGTTGAGCGAATTCTTCGTTCACGTCTTTGTGCATCTACGCCAGCACAACTGGGATTCCTGGCTGGTTTGCAGGAAGACCGCTCATGGATGAAGGAATACTCCAAAACTGTTCAAGAACGTCGAGATGTCTGTCTCCAACGAATATCAGAAATCGAGGGGCTTGAAGTTGAAACACCCGAGGGTGCATTCTACATGTTCGTTCGATTAACGGACGAGCATTGGAAAGAGGATGACAAGCAGTTTGTCCTTCAATTACTTCATGAGGAACATGTGTTGCTCGTTCACGGTTCTGGGTTTAGTCAGGACAAAGGAAAAGGTCACGTGCGACTCGTTTTCTTGCCGGATGTTCCGACGCTCCACACAGCATTTGACCGCATCGACGCGTTTCTGCAAAGACACCGCAATGCGTGATGAACGACGGCGAAGTATTCATCATGAACAATATCGAGGTGTGTTCCATGCGGAAGGTATTCCTAGGCAGTGTCCTCGTTACCTTGGGACTCCTTCCACAAGTTTCAGCCTCGACAGTTGCACAGCCAACAGAATTTGACATTACCTATCTGTACCCTTTGTTGTCCGCTTTGTTTGTTGCCGGATTGTTGTGGAAATTTTTCGTTCCACGACAACTTTCTGCTCTGCAAGTCGCGTTTGAGATTGACGATAATCTGTACGAAGTACATCGACTAACACGAACCGTTGACGATGCTCGGGAGATTCTTCAACAAGGCCGTGTAGCCTTTGGTGTTGGACTCTACATGATGGGAATGCTCGGTGTCCTCCTTTTGATTTCTGAGCTTATTTTCCAGCCGGAGGTTTATTTCGAGCCAAACTTGTGGATCATTGGTTTGTTTGTCCTTCTTCCAATTCTTATTTCTCCTTGGGAAACCATGAACGCTCAACTGGCCGGTAAAGGGGACACGAGAATTGGTGCAACCTCGATTGGTGTCGGTGTTCGGCGTATTCTCACGCTTTCCATACTCCTGTTTGCTACGATGATTGCGCTCTTTTATGGTATAAACCAAAACGATGGAAAAATCACTCCAGTCTGGTTAGCAATTACCATGTTGGTCTTTATGGCACCAACGATCCTTGCATATGGTCGCATCATGGGAGCGTCCTGGAACATGCTACTCGTGAATAAGTGGAGGACTGCGAACGGCAGAAAGAATCCTATCGATCCTGACAAACCATCTTTTGTCAACCGATTGTTCTCCTTGCTCCTGGTCTTGTTTTTAGTTACCATGCCAGTCACGGCCCTGAATGGTATTGTAACCGTGTTCCACGTTCTCTACAACAGTCCAGATAATAGCGAAGATATCTTGAACTTTGGTGGAATCATTGGTCACTCCATATATGTGCGCATCGATCTTATTTCCGAATTTTTGTTCCACTGGGAATTCATTAAATCCATGCCTCAATTCTTGTCGTTCTATCTCTCATTGAACATTGCGATTGTCGGTCTAGCGTTTATTTTTGAACTTACACGAAACTTGATTCTCGGTGGGCAGACATTCGGCGGAATGTTTGGTGTTACGCTTGATACACCGCGTGAAATTCGTACCGAAGAAGCTGCACAAGGGAGACAAATTTCATTTGCATTTGCTGGATTTTCTGGTTATACAGTGCTCCTTCTCATCCTCGTTTGCTACAAGGAATTCGGAGACCTCATGCCGTTTACTTCCGACTTGGAAAATCGAGGATTCAACGAAGAAATGCGATTGCTCGCTACATGGATGTTTATTGCAGTTGGTAACGCTGTTTTCCTCTTCACTTGGTTGTTATCGATTGCACGATTGTCACCTCTTCGTCAGATTCGTTTTGATTTGGACCCAGAGGAGCGACGTGAAGGTGCTGTCATGTTAGCTGGTGGTGATTGGATGCGTGAGTACATCGATAATGCTGCTCTCCAAGAAGACCTCGACGCCCTTATTCGTTTCCAAAAACAATCAATCGAAGGTGACCAATCGTTGGTTCGTCATGAAAAAGCACGTGCAAAGATGTGGTCTTGTGCCATTCGTGGATTGTGGCCAAAAGCCATCGAGGAAGCAAAGAAAGTTCTTGCTCAATCAGGTGGCGATGATGACGAGGCAAGGATGCTAATCGCTACCGGCTACATTGCGACTCGTCGATTGGATGCAGCACGAGGTGCATTACGTGGCTTGCAACAACCTGAAGGATACGATGAGCCTGAACTCCTCGCATTCATCTGTGAATGGATTGATCCTTGGCATGGTAGCGTTGATGAGGATGACTTATGGGATTGGGAGAACAACTCGACCATAGATCACCTGAATGAAAAAATGCGCATGCTTCGTTATTGGTCCCCAACGTTTTCGAAGGAAGCCACTCAACACAAAGACCGAATCTCTCTTATCTCATCGATCTCCAATGTGGCTACGCTTCGTATGCAAAGGAAACACGAAGAAGCATTGGAATTGGCTCTGGAATCTGTGAAGCATGATCCGCTTGGAGTTCGCCCCCGTATCGCTGCAGCATTGTGTCTGCTCGACAGAGGTGATTGGCATCAAGCCCTCTCAATTTACAAGGAACTGCGTGAAAGCGATGTCAACGACCCTCGCGTCAAGGCACTCTCAGTCATACTCGGCCACGAAGCAGATGCGGAGGACATTGAGGTTTCGTTGGTACTTGAGAAAGGAAAGTCATTGCGTCGTTGGCTCGATGATGCTCCAGTCAATCCTGTAGCAGGTTTAGCCACAAAAGGTGGAATTGATGAAGCCATTAACGCCAATGTCATGATCGTTAATCACGAAGCCGTTCGTAGAGGCATGACGCCACGTTATTCATCATCGCTCGTTCATCGGACTATCCAGTTCTTTCTTCTGCCTATGATCTTCATTGTTACAGGTATTGGTCTGGACTCTATCTACGGAGCTGCTGAAGGTGCGGTTGCCACTGTAACGTTGTTCATTCTTCAATACGGAATGCACCGGTTCAATCGTCAACAACGCAAACAGATCAAGCACCGAGATCAACGATCCCTAGTTCAGTATGCAAAAATGATGAAGCGTTCGAAGGTCAAACCAAGTCGAGACAACATTCCGGTAGGGACCCATCTCTTGCTGTCTGGTATCCTTGTGACAGTCAACGGTGTTGTTTTGGACATTGGCCTTCCGGGGTGGTTGACGGAACGTTTGCCCAAGGATTCCGACAAAACGATTCGATCACGATTGAAGCGCAATGCGCTATCAATCTCCAAAAACCGACCAGGTAAACTCTCCATCCTTTCATCTGGATGGTGGCTAAAGAGGCCAAAAGAAGAAGATTCAGATATGCCTGCTCTCGAACGATTGATTGGCCCTGTTGCCTATCGAGGCCGACAAGCAATGATCCAGAAAAAGACCACAGCACTCAATCGCTCAACAAGCATCGGTCCGAGCCGAACGCCTGTTTCTGACCTGAACCTCTCCGATCGTAATGTTCCGACACATACCATCGCAAGCGAACGCTCCACATACTCTGGGCCAAGAAGGCCAAGCCAGCGTTGAATTCCTGCTGGTTGTTTCACAGAATTCATGAACCTCGTTGCCCAGCGTCCTGCATGGGAAATCTCTCTCCACGTGATTCGGTGAACGCAGTTCTCGACGCATCTGCGAAAAGCGCACGATTGTACGGCCACGGCCTCGGCATGATTGCCTCTGAAAACATTATTTCACCCAACGTCAAACGGGCAATAAATTCCGATCTTCATGGCAGATATGCAGAAGGGTTGCCCGGTAAGAGGTACTATCAAGGCTGCGATGATTTCGACACAATCGAGGACATTGGAATCAATCTAGCAAAAAAGGTCTTTCAAGCAAATTTTGCCAACATCCAATCAACATCTGGAACCGTTTCAAACATTGGTGCATTGAAAGCACTTGCAAAACCGGGTGATGCAATCACCGCCGTTTCAACCGCCGATGGCGGACACATTTCTCATGCTCGAATGGGTGCTGTTGGATTGCGTGACCTCAACGTCTCTACGTATCCTTGGGACGAGGATCGGATGGAACCCGATGTCGATGCATCATGTGCTCTCATTCGAGAAGTGCAGCCTCGAATTACACTGGTAGGACAATCAGTGTTTTTGTTCCCCACTCCGTTGAAAGAATTAGCCGATGCAGCGCATGAGGTCGGATCAACAGTGATGTACGACGGAGCGCATGTCCTCGGGCTTATCGCTGGTGGAGTCTTCCAAGACCCGTTGCGTGAAGGTGCTGATATCATGACTGGATCCTCACACAAAACCTTCCCCGGGCCTCAAGGAGGATTTCTATTATCATCAAGCGAAGATGCATCGTTCCATCGACGCCTCAACAATGCCATGTTCCCCGGCGTCTGCTCTTCTTACCATTTGCATCACGTTGCAGGAAAAGTCGTTGCACTTGCTGAATTTGAGGCGTTTGGTCAAGCCTATGCGAGTGATATTGTGCGCAATGCAAAGGCCTTCGCTGAATCACTCGCTGCAGAAGGCTTTGACGTTCTTGCCGAGTCAAGAGGCTACACGGCATCGCATCAAGTTCTCACGAGGCACGGCGAAACCGATTCTGGAGCAGGTGCTATCGCTGCACGTAAACTCGAGGATGCTGGCATAATTACAAACATGAACATGCTTCCTGGAGACACAAAGGCAATGTCCCCATCTGGACTACGCCTCGGCGTTCAGGAATTGACACGTGTCGGCATGGGGGTCAATGAAATGGCGGAAGTTGCATCGCTCTATGCACGAGTCTTGCTGAAGCAGGAAACGCCTGAGCAGGTCCGTCATGATGTTCAGCACTTGAAATCCGATTTCCAACATGTCCAATACTGCTTTGATTCCGAATCCATCCCTGCCTACGAAGGGATGTGAGGTACATCGAATCAACCGTCTTGTTGGACATCGTACCAAATCGTGGCCAACTTATCCATCCATTGTTCGGTGAAGTCGTTCTTTGGAGACAGCATGAATTCCATTCATGGTGGAATCAGTTTGAAGCCATCATCGATCATCCTTTGAGCCGCACATTCATCAATGGCGTCGTTGATTCTTTGGAGTTCAAGAACACAATGCCACGAATTGGTGGATTGTTTCGGAAAAAGAAGTTCAAGAAGGAATCCGATAACATCGGGAGCCAACTCGGTTGGGGTGCCTTTCAACTTGAGAAGCAAAACGTCGTGCAGAGTGCTCATCCATTGCTCTCTGTTGCATTAGGCCAGTACCTCCTCGAAACGTATCACGAACAGCGATTCAAGGTACGATGGGTTGAACCGAGGACTCAAACTGTGCAGATTGAAACCGAATCTTCACCAGACCTGCCTCGCCCCAAACCCCTCGAACCCCTGCCTTGGTCCATCGATGATGAAGTGAAAATTACAGATTCATCGTTGATGGTTGACCAACACTCCCAATATGAATTGAAGTTTGAGGGTGAGCGTGTCGTCTTGATTCCTATCGAATCGATGGAGCGGTTTTTACTTGGGTGTCTGCCCTATGCCCCGCATCAGGATGTAAAATGGTTTGATACAGTCTCCCTTGAATTTGATACGCTCAAACACCTCCTGAGAGCAATTATTCAATCAATTTCCGGCATGTTTCTCAAGAGTGAACAACCTGTTTACATTATCGATGCATCCAGTTGGACTGCGTACATCGAAAATTACATTTGTGAACGAGGATGGGGTGGTGCACAAGTTACCGATTACGACACCTCGGATTATACTCTGGAATTGACAATGTCCATGCAAAGTCAATTTCCATTCACGGTTGGATTACTGTGTGGAATGTGGGAGCGTGCACATGGGCGAGCCTATCGTTTATCCATGCATCAAGAAAATGATAATTTTGTGGTCAAAATCCAATCTTTACTAGAGTATGAAAATCAGTGATTGTCTCCGTATTTGCATTCGGTTTTTTGCGCAAACAAGGTCAAGGTTCATAACCGAACCATGTCGTCGTCAGAGTAGTCAAGACGCGGAGGCTACAACCTATGTCACTTAATCACAATCAAATGGCGTACGCAGCAATCATCTCAACCCTCATTTTTGGATCTCTCTTTGTGGGTATCAGTGGGTTCTACCAAACATCGTCTGGCGTCGGAGATTTTGATAGCGCAGCCGAAGAAGAGATTACGCCTCAAATCGAAATCTCCTCCGGTGATGCAATCGATACCGATGGAGATGGTTTGCCCGATGTTCTTGAAGAGTCTCAGTACGGTACGCTGAAAGACGATCCTGATACGGACAACGACGGTATGAGTGATGGCTGGGAAGTTGCTCACGGCCTCAACCCACTCGACAGCGGTGAAGCAGAAGAAGCTGAGGAAGAGTCTGGTTCCACAAATCAGGCCGACGGTGCAGAAGTAAGCAACGAAAGCGATTCGTGGCCAGACCCAACCCAAGGCAGGTACGGAGACCCTGATAACGATGGACTCACCAATGAGCAAGAAGCTGAATTGGGGACCGATCCTCAGCGAGCAGATACAGACAACGATGGTTTGAACGACCGTTGGGAGTCGATTTACACAATGAACGTCTCATCGCCAGATGGAACCGTAACACTGTTCAATCCTCTGTCTGGAAACTGGGATTGCTCTCTCCTTAACGGCCCACTCGAGCAAACACTTTCAGATATCCTCGAAGAATTCGAGGGTGCACCAACTTGGGAAGAATTGGAAAGCCCACTCGGCCGACATTCCTGTGACCAAGTCCTTGATTTCGATGACGATGGTCTCCTCAACTTCCAGGAGGAAGAATACGGTACGAACCCTGCTGCAAAAGACTCAGACAACGACATGCTTCCTGACATTCTCGAAGTCAACAACGCCAACATGATTCTCGACTTCCAGCTTGGTTCAAACTGTGGTGAACCCGTCATCACTCCTCCTTCACAACGTTTTCCAACCGCTGCTCCGTTTGCTGATGAAGTAAGTGCGTCATGGTTTTTGTCGGACATGGATGGAGATGGGTATCTCAACGGCCCGAGTGACTGGGACACAGACGGTGATGGAATGCCTGACGGATTCGAGTATTGTTTTTCGTTCAAGGACAACCACCCATTTGGTGCTACCATTCCGCAAAAAGCCGTTTCTGAACTCCTTAACCCATCCAATGCATCGGACGGATACAACGACTGGGATGAAGACGGCCTCAACAATCTTGAAGAGTATGAGGTCGCCCTGAAATTCGACCTCGTCAATGGCCTCCCATCCTTCACATCACCTTGGACCGAAGATACGGACCAAGACGGAATGCCTGATGGTTGGGAAGCAAGCCAATACAACCGAACGACGCTTGAATATCCACTTAATCCACGCAATGCTAGCAATGCTAACGATGACATTGATTTCGATGGATGGGATTCTGATGGCGACGGTGATGTCGTCTTCAATGAACTTGAGCTAACGACAACGGTTGTCGATGTGTACGTACAAAAAGGAGATTATGTTACGGCAAATTCAACCGTTGCACGAGGGCAATACACGCTCGGTGGTGGAAACAAGCAGACCGTGTATCTCGTTGCTCCTGTTGATGGGTACGTCTACCACATCAACGTAGCACCCGGTGATCAAGTCGAAACTCGATTGTTTGTCTGGATGAACATTGTAGAAGAATCCGAACGATTCACCAATTTGATGGAATATGAAGCTCGATTTGATGACAACGGCAATGCTGTTGGTCGCTCAACAGACCCTACACATGGAGATACAGATCTCGATGGCCTCCTCGACGGAATCGAAGTGGGTGGCTGGGAGATTTTGGTCGTTAACCGCGGCGTGCAATTGACGTGGGTTGTTTCAGATCCCGGTCTTGCGGATACTGATGCGGATGGCCTCTCTGACTTTGTTGAGTTCTCTTCTGCTTGCGATGGTCAAGGGTCGAATGCTTCCAATGTAGATACAGACGGTGATGGTGAAAGTGACCAACAAGAGTCTGTACTCGGCTACATTTTCAACGGTGAACAATATTTCACATCGGCTTGTATGTTTGACACAGACAACGACGGACTCGAAGATGGCGAAGAGGTAATCGCCGGTGCCGATAACTTCGTCACGCATGCCAACAACTCGGATACGGATGACGATGGTCTAATCGATGGCAACGAAATTCTGTTTATTCCACGACCGTTCCAACACGAAACCAACCCATTGATCAACGACACAGATGCTGACGGCATGCTTGATGGATGGGAAATGCAAGTCAAGTCTACCGAAGACAACACAAATTCCCATTCCCTGTGGGTTGCGATTTCAAATTGGGACCGACCCGGATGCACTGAAAGCACATCCAACAGCTGTCTCATGGAACCAGGGGGCTATGTCTGGATTAATTGGCTCGGCGGTTTTGAATTGCAAAAGAAGTACGAGGTCTACGAAATGAATCTGTCAGGATTTGATATGCCTGGGAACCCACTCTGCGATGGATGCAAAGGTCGTTGGGCTCTTGACCCCTCTCTCAACTCGCTCAAGGACGATACATATGACATCGACAACGATACGTTGCCGAACGGTGCTGAATCCCCAACAAACTGGAATACAAACCCGGTGGATGACGATACCGATGGTGATCAACTACCTGATGGATGGGAAGTTCAGTACTCCTACGAAGCAATCAACAACAATCTCGTTGACAATGCTACCATTAATGCATATGGCGCACGTGGTGTTATGGACCCCTCGATGCCCGATAGCGACCTTGATGGAATCAATGATGGAGAGGAAGATCCGGATCAAGATGGTCTC
>DUJC01000176.1:0-5011 GCA_013330015.1 Candidatus Poseidoniaceae archaeon
ACATATGGTACGTTCCCCGACAACATTCTCATCCCTCATCCAAACAGTGTTTCATTGATCGCTGCACGCTCTTCGACCCAAGTTCGGTCCAGAAGTGATTCAAATCGGAAATCAAACGATACCGATCCATCAGCAGCTTCCATCATGAACCCTCCGAGTCCATCGATTTCATCACCGATGGAGCGAGAGCCTGCTTCTTTCTTCAACGCAGCAGCGTCGACAGAGACAGGTCGGAGAACGAAATCTTTTCCAGAAACATCGTTCGCTCGCTTGAGCAGAGACTTAAGCAGCGTTGCCCGCCCTTTCATGCCTGGGTCAGCGAGTTGCGACTTGGCTGCATCGTATGTAGCATCGAGGACACCACGTCGTGCAATCAGCAATTCTTTCTGGTTCCCTTGTCGAGCGCTAGCGACCATCTCTTGGGAGATTTGGTCTGCTTCACGATCAGCACGGGCTTGGGCCTCGTCACGAATGGACGCAGCCTTTGTTTCAGCTTCTCCAACAATTGTCTTTGCTTCCGCTTTCGCTTCTGTGAGCATTGCTTTCGCCTGTGCTTCAGCGGACGCAGCAATGTCTTTTGCAAGTGTTTCAAGTGTCATAGTATCATCTCCTTAGGTACAACAGAACGGGTCTGTTTCGGAGCCAATCTTCAGAGGAAGAGTGGCAATGCACCGAGAATAACAATCGACTCAGGAAGAGCCGTGAAGATGAGTGCAGGACCGAATTTGGATCCGTCTTCTGCAATCATACCGACAGCAGCGCTACCGATGGCTGCTTGGGAGAAACCAGCGCCAATGGCTGCGAGTCCCAATGCTAGGCCAGCTCCCATAGGAGTGCCCCAGTTGTCATCGGCGGTTGTTGCTGCATCGCCTTCAGCAGCTGCAGCGCCCTGAGCAATCAGGACGAGTGCGCCGAGTACGATCATCATTCGTAGGCTTGTCTTTAGGGTATTCTTGTTCATATTTTCTACCTCCATTTTATGTCCAGTGGACTATGCTTTCCCCTCCACGTGGAGGGGTTGGCCACCAAGCGGGGAAAAGACCCTGCCGGAGCCGTCGTAAAACTTGCCCATCCATTCCACAAAGTGGAGACGGGCTGCGTGAATTGATGGTGAAAGGAGACCAAGTGCAATGGCAAAGACTTGGACGCCGATCCAAATGAGGAAGAAGAGAGGGACGAGGAGATAGTCTCCAGCAGCTACTGCATCGGTCATGGATGCGAATCCCATGTTGTTACCAATCTCTGCAATTTTCACACCAGCCACACCGACTGCCATGACACGAAGGTAGGAGAGTGTGTTCGCAAGGAGACCAAAAGTTTCGATTGGGCCCATGATGATGCCACCGGCCCATCCGAATCCCTCGTAGACTGCGAGAGCGACGATGAGAATGAGAACGCCGACGATCATAATGTATGCAGGGAGTGTTCCTGAAATCACATCATGGCTACCTTTCATGAATCCATAGATGTGCATGAAGCCACCGCCAAGAATCATCATCCAACTGCCCTTCTCAAAAAAGGCAGCAACCATTCCGTGACCCTTTGTGACGTTGTAGAATCCAATGATGTATCCAACGAAAAGGTGCAGTGCACCAACGTAGACGGAGATGAGAACGTAATCGGTGAGCGCAGTAGAAGCACGATGCAGTGGAACGTAGGTGTGCGTGAGTCCGAGCGCCTCGCCAATTGAGCTGGTCTTGAAACTGGAAGTGAGATCGTAGGTCCAATCATAGAGAGGAATGAGTGGGGAAGCGTTGCCCATGATTTCTCCGGTGCCATCCCAAATGAAACCGAATCCTTCAGCAAAGAGCAGGCCCCAAATGATACACCAAATACCCATCCACATGAGAACGGTAGTTGCATTCTTGCCCATCGGTTCCTTAGCAAAGGACTTGCTACGTAGCCAAAGAGCGAGAAGAACGATGACAAGCCCGTATCCGAAATCACCGAGAATGAGCCCGTACAGAATCGGTAGCGTCACCATGATGAGCGTTGTCGGGTCGAAGGTCCCGTACTTTGGACGTCCGACCAAGTCAACAACCAATTCAAACGGTTCAGCAGGGCCAATGTTCTGGTAAGCAATTGGTGGTTCTGGGGAATGGTGGTGGTCATCGTGGTCACCATGGTGATGGTGATCGTCAACGTGCTCTTCGATTTCGAGGTGTGAAACCATGTTCTTGAGTTTGGAGCGAGCCTGTTCTGTGTTCTTTGTAGGAACCCATGCGTCAAGAGCAAATGCTTGGTTGGAGACTGCAAGGGATGTTGGCGAGGTAAAGATAGCATCTTCTCGCTGGAGGAATTCTTCGACGATAACCAATTCAGAGCCATTCTTCTCAGCCCATGCATCCAGAGACTTTTGGTTGATCTCCATTGATGCAGTTGCTTTTTCAATACCGCTTCGTGCTTCCGATGCACGCTTTCCTGGCTTTCCTTCGCCCGATGGAAGTTGAATGGCCTTTGCATTGAGCTCTGCAAGAGCCATTTGGACCTCAGCGGCTTTGTCTGGCGCACATGCAACAGCGATGAGTCCAGCAGGAGCCATGAACTCAACATCGTTCTTGAGGTCTGCAAAGACCTTGGAAGCCTTGGACGAGTTGGCAGTTTCGGCAACATAGACTTCGAGGCCGGAATAGCCGCTTAGAAGATCGAGTGAAATGTTGAGCGGTGCTAGTTTTTCGAAGATTCGTGCTTGTTCTTCAAGGGTAGCGATTTCAGCTTCTGCTTCACGAATGCCTTCGATGTATCCAAGGGCCTTGTCCAATTCTGCTTCGAATTTCTCTGCTGAAGACTTTGCCGAGGATGCTGAAACAGATCCTTTCGAGTTGAACACGGAAACAGCGCTTCGGATGGCACGGACCTTGACGAGCATGGCACTGACCTTGTCAGCATCCTCGCTTTGGATAGCACGGCCGATTCCTATGCCCTCTTCGAATTGTGTGTAGTCCTCGATGTGAACACAGCCAAGATCGGAACAAGCACGCACGATGTCCGCCATTGCATCAACAGGTGCTGCAAGCGTCATTCGTGACATTCCGACGGTCGAGAACATAGTACCACTTCACTGATTGAGGAGTTTCTCGACGATGAGGGCGACGGCCGCATCTTGCTTAGAGCTGGCATCGGATTCAACAGATGCAACGGCTTTCCCGCCTTCTTTTTGTACGGACTTCACGTTCTTCATTGCAGCCTCTTTCGCCGCATCGAGCGTCGACTGGACGGAACTTTGCGCATCGGTGGTTGCTTGTGCGACAAGTTCAGCAGCATCCCGGCGAGCATCGCTGACGATTCGGCTCGATTCGGATTGAGCATCAGCAAGTGTCTTTTCAGCCGCTTGCTCGGCTTCTTTGATGCTCTGGAGGACTTTTTCCATACCCATGACAACCACTATGAATTTGCGACTGAGAGGGGGTTTATGAGGCTAATGGAGTCTTTCGTTCAAACAATCGATGCGCACTATTGCGGTTTTCGCCCTCGGAACCTGCTCGACATCATGAACGGATACAGAAGTCGTCCAGAGACATCCTGAAATCCGACTTCTTTCATCATGTTCCTGTAGTACTTATTCGTGCCATAGTGCGTGTAAGAACGAGCCAGTCCCTTCCACGGATGATCCTTGGTCTTCGTGACCCATCGAGCCATCCATTGTACCACTGTGCTCATCCAGATCCGCCCCGTTAGCCCATGCAGATAGTTTGCTTTTCCAGCGTCACATATGACCAATTGGCCACCAGGCTTGAGAACACGGTAGATTTCTTCGAGACCTTTTTTCTTGTCTTGGAAGTCACGGAATGAAAACAGGCAAAAGACCATGTCAAACGAATTGTCTTCCAGAGGAATGTCCTCTGCGAGTGCTTGTACGTAGGCTGCAGGTGCTTCACCACGTGAGGATCGAGCCCCATCAACACGTTTCTTAGCAACCTTGAGCATGGCTTCAGAGGGATCGAGACACGTCACGTCCAAACCGACGAGGTCTTCTGCGAAACTGCCTGGGCCACATCCAACTTCAAGCACTTTCATGCCTTCAGTAGCATGATTTCGAACGTTTCGGCGCCATCGCTTGTCCTGACCAAAGGTCATCAGTTTGTTGACACGATCGTAGTTCGGAATGGTTGCTTCGAGTTGCTCCTCAAGCTCCGTCCAAGCATCAAGATCGATGCCTGACGGGTCGTATCCGCCGGTCGCTGCACGCTTGGACATGATTTACCCGCAGCCTCCGCCCTCTTTGGAGATGTCGCTCTGCCCATGGAACCAATCAAGCGATACGTTCCACGGTTTCTGGCGTAATACCTTCTTCTGGTGTTACACGGAAGACCAGCATCTTGAGGTTCTCAGGAGCGTTTCTGAACTTTGAGACAATCATCGATGTTTCGAAATCAGATCCAATGGTTCGTACACCGAATGTGAGTACCATGTCAGCAATGCTTGACAATTCTTGACGAACAGATGCAGGAAGGCCATTGACAGAGACCATAATCAAAAGGAGGCCACGGTACATTTGCGTGTGGGCTTGAAGCATTCTGATCATGGCGACAACACGCCCTGGATCGTCACGCTGAAGGAAGAAATCGAGACTGTCAATACCCGCTCGGAAGTACGGGCCTAATGCCATGATTTCATTGGTCACTTCGGTCAGGTAATCCTGCGTTGAATCCTCAACGAATCGAGTCTGAGCAAGTCGTTGGATGTCTTCCAAGCGGAAACCTTCCAAGCGATATCGACTCGCAAGCAATTCTTTTTCGAGAACGTTGGCGTTGTATTCTTCACCAATCGTACGAACATTGACATCGAGCGGCCATCCGTATTTGTTGAAGACACGAACGATTTCTGGCTGAGCTTCGTTGGTTGAGATGTAGAGTGTGTTTTCAGATTCCTCAGCGGGCGAAATGAATTGTTTGGCGAACAATTCTGCACCAGATCCCGTTTCGGTGAACGCGACCATTGTGAAGCCCCGAGGAACACCGCCGTGCATTTCGTTGTCGAACTTTGGAACCCCAAACGAGCCCACCTGTCC
>DUJC01000176.1:5362-5484 GCA_013330015.1 Candidatus Poseidoniaceae archaeon
AAGAATTCTTCGTCTTCTGCATCGAATGTGATGTTCTTTCGCATGCTTCATCCCCTCAGTGAATAACCACCTGGCCACGATCGACCAAATCAGTACAATACAAATCAAGATTTGAAAGGACC
>DUJC01000117.1 GCA_013330015.1 Candidatus Poseidoniaceae archaeon
AGTTAGATTCTCCAGTGATAAGACGAATGCATCGGTGAGATTGTCACCGTTTGAATCTCCAAGTTCCATAGCAGTTACAGCACCGATAGGGATATACTGTGCCTCAATCTGAGGCGTATAAGTAATGTTTGCGTGGCTTGATTGAATCGATGCATTTCTTGGAATCAAGACCATTGGCCTTGCCATACTATTGTTCAATGGCATAGTCTCATAAGTCAATCCAGAAGTGAATGTGTTTTGGTGAGACAAATTCCCATAACCCACGTCCGAGAATGTCCAAATCGTATCACCTGAGCTGCTATTTATCCACACATTTCCAGGACCTTCTGAAGTCGATTGGCTTTCTATCACGAAAGATGCGTCCTGAAATGTCACATTTCGCTCAAGGTCCAGTTGGAGGTCTGTGGAGGTGTTGTTTCCGTCGGTTGTTACTGTTATCGAATAAGCACCACCAGCAAATGTACTAACATGAGTCGTTCCGCTCGCAAAAGATTGTGGAATAAAGAACATTGGAGTGAGAAACAGCGCTACGAGAATAAGCGTTTTTTTGTTGACTCGTGTTTCTTCCATGATGCCACCCAAACGAGGACAGAACTGACTTCTACTTCAAATCGATGACTGGATTCGAGTTATACCTCAAATTTCCATTTACGGTTTCATTTTCCAACCGCTGGCGGTTATACAAACATTATCAATGAGGGCATCTTTAGATGAACTGTTTACCATGGTTACGCAATCGAGGTTTTCGGTCACCGCCGGTGACTTAGAGATAGATCTTAGCGGGGCAACCGTTGAGGTTGATGCGCGCCTGATTCAGATGCGCCATGATGATACATGGTCGATTGTTCTTGAACGTCTCCGAGATGCTCGGGACGCAGCAATCGACGCAGCAATTGATGCTGCCCGAGATGTCGGATTACCAGAACGTGGTTCTGCTTTCCGAGCGTTGGTTGAAACTTGTTCACTTAACAAAAAACCCGATCAAGTTCTCGCAGCAATTCATTACCTTCGTGATGTTGAAAGCGTTACTGACAGCCCACCAAGAGTTGTGAATCAGTTGTTTTCCGATGCGGGTATTGAACCACCGGGTAATCTCAGCCTCTACCTCAACAGACTGAAGGAGCGTGGTTTGCTCATGGTGCCACTGGAGTATGGCGATAAGAACCGATATTCAATTCTCACGAGTGCTGGTAAGGCACACCTCGATAAACAATCAACATCCTGAGTGCCATATGGTGATGTCAGGAGGCGGGGAGGGTGACCCCCGAGATGACCCAGACGAAACCAAGACTAGAGTGATTGATTGTTCATACCAGAACCACTCGAAAGCAATCTTTCGGAAAGGACGGCATCGTGGTTCGACGTTTCGTCGGGCAATCTTGGATGAAGCTGATTTAACAGAGGGCGACTTTTCGGAGTGCGACTTCCGCCGGGCCTCTATGGTTGAGGCTGATTTGATGAAATCAGCTTTTGATGGGGCAGATTTCCGAGGAGCCGATCTGCGGAAAGCACGATGCAATCTCTCCAACTTTCGAAATTGCAAATTGAAGGGGGCAGACCTTCGTGGCATTCGTGGGAAGTATGCTATCTGGCAAGGGAGTGACTGGTGGAATGCGATTCTCAACGAAGATTTAGAAAAAGCACTCGCCAAAAAATGGCCACGGCCGTCCAATCACTCAGATTCATCTTGAACGAGGTCTACCGTATTTGCCTCATCAAAAGCAAGTCTTGCTCTTGCATTGATTAACGGGAGCAATGCTAATGCGGCAACAAAGAAGGTGCAAATCCCACATGCATAACCAAAATATTCTGCGTTATCTCGAATTGTACCATTCAAGTGCTTGTTGGCAGCATCATAGAAGACCATGTTACCAACAATGCCTCCAACAAATGCGACCAATGCACCAGACAATGCGATTTTACCTCCAATTGGTTTCATCCTGTACAGCAGAATACCTCCGATGATGCCTGTTGCACTTCCTATTGCGAGAGAGATTCCCCTAATCTGGTAACCGTTGTTATCGTTGACTTCTTGGTGGTAAGCCTGATATTGTTCAAACGAAACATTGTCACCTTGTTGATTTGGAGTTTCAAGTATTTGCTCCATGTAAGCATTTGAAACCTCCTCAGTGTTCGCTAAATCAAGATCAGCCTTCGCAACGAATGCGAGGAATATTGAGAACACAATCAGCAAGATTCCTACCGTCTTTGGCCCTTTGTGATCGGGACGTATCGCGAACATATCGGGTGCATCACTGTTCATCATTCGCCTCAATCCTTCGACAGTTATCCAGTCCTTGTCGCACATCCTCTGGGATGGATATTCGCTTCATGGAATCCATATTGACACATACCGTGACTTGCGTTGATGTCCAGAGCAATTCCCTTTTTTGATTGTGAAATTCATAACACCATGTACACGATGAATCGCCAATGGCTTCAATCCAAATTGTAGCAGTAATGGTGTCTCCATAACGGAGTGGTGCATGGAAATCAGATTCCACGTGAACCACTGGGAAACCTGTCTTTCGAACCAAGAGAAGATCGGCATAACGAATGTTGCAAATAGGAACCCATGCATCCTCAAAAAAGCGGTGTGCTAGGTCGAAAATTCGAGGGTAATAGGCAATGTTTGCTAAGTCAACCATCGGGAAATCAACGCCCCGTTCAAGTTGAACTGCCATACAACTCCCAATGCAACTGGCAACATGAACTCTTGTACAAACTCAACCCCTTGCAACCCGTTGTGCTTATATCAAGTTGGTAGGTGGAAGAAATACCCCGGCCCCTTGGGGTAGTTTGGATATCCTTCGACCCTGCGGAGGTTGAGACCCGTGTTCGAATCGCGGAGGGGCCGCCAAATCACGACACTGCT
>DUJC01000014.1 GCA_013330015.1 Candidatus Poseidoniaceae archaeon
GGTAACGGGGGCAATCCTTTGGAGACAATCTCTGCAATTTCACGATCTTGTTTTCTCTTCATGCGACGACTCAAGCGTGCATTACCTTCACCAGCAATGCTCTTTGCTTCGAGTTCATCTGCAAGCGTGGGCTCTTCCATCTCGACCTGTAGAGGAGGAGTAATCGGAACTGTAGCAACCAATTCTTCCTCTTGTTCATCCTCTTCAACTTGAACGAGGATGGCAACTTCGTCTTCCTCAACGATGGCCGCATCGACGGCATCTTCCTTCTTTCTGCCAGAACGAAGAGAAACCACGACAAGAACAAACAGAAGAAACAGAACCGAGACAACACCGAGCAAAATCCGCATCTTCATCTCATCCGAACCAGGCAGAGGTTCCAGCAACTGTTCGAGCAACGACTTCGGTTCGCTCGGTTCCTGTGGAGTATCCATCAAGAATTTCTGCATCGAGAAACGACCTGTTGGTGAAACGGTGAACAAGATAGCATCCTGATTGTTCATGCTATAGCCGAGCAAACTCTTCTTTTCGGAAACAATGTTTGCTAATCCAACAACTGGCACGTTGCCAGAGGGCAGATCCTCCGTGGTCAGAATACCATAACGAGACACTTCACCAAGGACTGTAATTTCGTTGTAAACGACTTCAACCATGTCTTGGCGTTGATTGAAAATGAGTGTGGTGGACCCTGGCGCTGGGGTAATGACTGGTTCCTCGCTCCAACCGCCTTCTGTTGCAAGCACAGCGATGTTCGTGTCTTTTCCAGAGCCTTCAATCCAACCTGCAAAGAAGAATTTGTTGTCATCGGCGGATAGAACTCCGAGTTGTGCAGAATGGGCCTCATCACCAATGGATGCTTGATAATCCCATTGTGTTAAATCAAGATCACCACGCGTGTACATTAGACCTGTTCGCTCCACTCCGGTTACATCATCACGAAGTTCTTGGAAAAGAATGTGTAAGACACCTTCATCAAGCAAGGTTGCGAGTTGATCGCCATCATCTGGATGGATATCGATAACCGGAACGTGTGTCTTCATACTGGTCCAATTCTCACCAACATCTGGTGTCGATGAATGGATGCTAAAAATTGACGTCAAATCGGACCAAGAACCGCCGGTTGAGATGTTTCTGAAATATCCTGAGAGAACGACCGTTCCGTCTTCTTGTGTCAAATCGAGCCCCCAATATTGACCCTCAGAAATTTTCAATGGCGTGAGGTGATGATGAACAGGTAGCATTTGCCCTGTCGCCGAAAACGAAGTCATGGCGATATCGTTGAGGAAGTATCCCTGTTGTGATTGCGTGCGACTCGTCCAAACAGCATGAACGAGACCATCTTCGCGAACCATGACATCGATTTCTCCACCCCAGTTTGTATCAACGACTGTGTCCGTCAAAAGCTGCAAATCCTTGCTGATGGAACGAACATGAAGTTCACCATCAATGGTCGTGAACAGGAGTGTTGACGATTCAATACCTGCAAATGCGACTGGGTATTCGGAATCAGAAAGGGAGAGAGTCGAGCTGCCTTGGCCTGATGCAATATCACTGACAACCACAGTGAATGTGTGTTGGCTGAATTCGCTCTCAACGCCATCACCAGTGAGGGTGGCCTTGTACAGGACTGCTCCGATATGTTCACTCATATCTCGGAATTTCACCACTTGAGATCCCGATTCGGTGGTAGCGCCCGGAATGAAACTCACTCGTTCCTCGTCAATACTCTGCCAACCTGCATCCGGAACCCAATACTCCAGCATCATGTCCAGGGACACGGCATTCGATTGGCCGAGGTTATCCACTCGTATGTTAATCTGATATTCCTCATCGGCGAGGGGGATGTTCGGGATTGTTGTTACAGAACCAGGAAGGAATCTAAGAACAGGTTGATTTGGACGTTCAAGAATCTCGAATGGGAAGGTGAGCGTGTTGTCATCTGGTTCTAAATCTCCTTGTACATTGTTCGGATCGATTTCAAGCATGACATCGTGCAATCCAGCAACGCTTGCCTGCCAATACAATGTAACGGTAACGGATTCGCCTTTTTCCAAGGATGGTATAAGCCCTTGCGAGGGATAGACTTCAGAATCTTCACCAGGCGCAGTAAGGCGGACAAAAATGTCTGTGGCATCTTTGTCACCAGCATTGTACACATCAAACCTGACTTCGAGCAAGCTTCCTGCGTAGGCTGTTTCTGCAGGCAGTTTCTGGTCAAAAATTTCAACTTCTCCCTGGAAACGTAATGAGGGTGCAGGATCCACATTGTCGATCGTGTAACTTCTTGATGCGATAGGGCTGATGTATCCGGTCTTGTTGACCATGCGTAGGAAGAATTCACGATAACCGTCATCTGCTTCGGTTGAATCCCAATTGAAGGACCAGGAATCGGTCCCGTCTTGACCAGAGCCATCGTATTTGGTTAACGCAGTGCCTGTCTTCCATTCCCCATCATCAATTTTGTACTCGATTCGATCGTGTTCGACACCAGCAACTTGACCTGTTATCTCAACGAGCCCTGACAGTACGTTACGAGCGATTGGTGTTTCAAGGGTCAAACTCGTTCTTGATAATTGGAAATATCGCACTGCAACTGTGGATTCGTTCTTTTCTGCGTCCTTTGCAACAGCATAGACAAAAATTTCCTGATCATCGGACGCTATCCATGAGTCTTGCAATTCAAGATCGTAGAACCAATAATCTGTGGAACCGTTGACAACTGTCCAGTC
>DUJC01000003.1:0-3853 GCA_013330015.1 Candidatus Poseidoniaceae archaeon
TCGTATGGTTGTGGCTCCTCGTTGGAACGGATTGCATCACGGAATCGGATCAACCGCTTGGCAGGTCCTGGGACGCTACCCTTGATGAGGATGTAATCGGAGTTGACTTCACCATAGTGGAGGAATCCACCCGCAGGTGTAATCGAGTGCTCCTCTGGGTTTGCAACACGCAAAACACGCTTGTTAAACTCGGTTCGCTGGTGGTAACCAGTTTGACCACCTTGTCGGATGGTCTTTCGGACGTATCCTGTACCGAAGTCACCCATGTTACCGTGTTGTCGGCGCTTCTTGGAGTTCTTGTGTGATTGGAGCTTACCACCAAATCGTCGGATAACACCTTGCCATCCGTATCCCTTGGTAACAGCGACAATGTCGGTCATTGCTCCTTCTTCGAATGCATCGGTGAAGGAGACTTCGTCGCCAAGTCGCTCTTGGGCGAAGGCGAGTTGATCGCTTGCAGCACCACCATCGAGACCAACTTCCATGACTTCAGGAACCTTTGAAGGTGATCCTGTTACGTTGGAAGGTTGTGTGGCGACAATAAGGCGAACTTCGCACAGGTCTTGCTTTCCGAGGTTCTCGAAATGCTTGTCTGCGTCGTGATTCTTTCGGTTTGAGACACGGTCAAAGATTTCTGGGAACGATTCAGTGAGCGTCTCTGCGTCAACCCATACCTCACCAGCAGCTTGCTTGCCGTATGGTGTCATTCGGTAACCACGCACACCGAGGATACGCATCTTTGGTACCTCGACAACGGTGACAGGAATTCGAATTTCCTGACCGGCGCTGGTTGATCGTGGATTGAGGTCTCGAGCTAGAACGTGTGTCATTCCAGCCTTCCATCCTGCAAATCCTTGCATTCGTACTTCGCTTGCGTCACTGGTCGGCCATGACTTGACGTGACCAAACGGTCGGTTGGCCCGCTTACGCGGGCTAAACGCCATGCTACCTCGACGTGGGTGGTGTCTTTTTGCCATTTTGGGCTCCTCCATTATTCTACAACACAGAGGCTCCGTAGAGCGTGCGAGGGCTCCTTAGGCCGGGAGTAGCCGTGACACAGAGCGCCATTTCCACGAGCGGGAAACGGTGCCAGCGGGTTCCATTCGGATTGCCCAACGTGTCTGGCTGCTCACCCTTAGAGCAACCTTCCGACTTTCCACCCCTATTTGAGTGGTTCGGTGTTTGAGGTGCCTAAAAACCAACGACGTCGGCTCGTTTCTCCGCTCGCACATCATCCTTTTGAACCCTCGACTTTTTCATCAAATCATGCCTGTCTTGAGCCATCCATTCTTGCGGGATGGCATCGAAGCGAGAGGCTATCAAATCGCTGCAACGCAAGCATGTATTCGATGTTCGACGTTGTTGGTGATGCCAACTGGATTCGGAAAAACGGCGGTTCAATGGAACTGCATAGCGGATGCTTTGGACTCTGGTGTCGAAAAAATCGTAATCACAGCACCAACCGTTGGCTTGGTTGAACAGCAACGCCGGATGATTCTCGAACGATTACGGATCGACGCAGAGTGCGTTCGCACTTACACAGGAAGTGACCGTCCTGCGAAACGCGGGGATATTTGGAACGAAGGAACCATCATTATTGCAACACCTCAGGTCATACGAAACGATGTCGATTCAGGTCTGATTCATTTGAACAACGTTGGCCTTCTCATCATTGATGAAGCGCATCATGCAAAAGGCAATCATGCAACTGCACAAGTTGCTGATCGCTACCGGTCCCAAGCTTCTGAGCCTTGGCTCGTGGCAGCAACAGCAAGTCCTGGTTCTACGCAGAATGCGATACGACAATTGTGGGACCGTCTTAATGTCAATCGAATTTTTGTTGCCAAGCGGGAAGATGACCTGCTCAAACCCTACGCTGTGGACATGAACATTGCAACCATCCGGGTCATGCTCGATGCCAAAACGCTGGCCTTGTTGGAACCGCTTGAGGCGCATCAATTCGAAGAGACAGATGCTTTGAAACGACAAGGATTCCTTGCCCCAACTGGCCATCTTACTGCTGGATTGATTGAAGAAGCTGCTCAGAGAGCGAGCATTGCGATTTCACGCAATGATCCGAGAGGTTACGACGCAGCACGTCGCATCTCTGATGTTCGAAGAATGCATATGCTTCTTGATTTGTTGAAAACACAAGGCCTGCGATCGGCACGTTCCTATCTTGAGCGAGCTGATGAACAACTGCGTGAAGGTGAACGCTCAACCAGTCGATTTCTGAAGAAGCAAGTGGTACACAACTTCCGACAAACAGTCCAAGGGATGGATGAATGCCATCCGAAGCCTGCATATGTTCGTCAACTTGTTCAAGAACATCTCGAAAAGCATCCAGATGAGCGTATCCTTATCTTCAGTGAGTACAGAGATACCGTCGACCATTTGGTTGATGATTTGAATCAAGTTCCGAATGCTGTGGTCGATCGGTTCATTGGACAAAGCAAGCGAGGGAAGCGTGAAGGAATGTCCCAGAAACAACAGTTGGAACAACTTGAACGCTTCCGCAATGGCGAGATGAATGTGCTTGTTGCAACCTCTGTTGGTGAGGAGGGATTGGATGTTCCTTCCGCTTCGATGGTGTTGTTTTACGAACCAGTTTCCAGTGCGATACGAACCATTCAGCGTCGTGGTCGAACAGCTCGGGAACGAAGTGGTTCGGTTCATGTTCTCGTTGCAAACGATACGCGAGATGTGCATGTTCTTCACGCTTCAAGAAATCGAGAGAAGCGTATGCATAGTGTTCTCGGGCGAATGCGTTTAGAGACACCACTTGGATCATACAAGGTTCGCAAGGAAGGTAAACTGCTCGAATTCAGTATTGTAGAAGGTGAAACAAACCAACCTGCGCTTGAATTTTTGGAGCAAGAAAAGGTTCGTTTGAAATCTATAGAAAAAGAGTCTCAGAACAAATCTGAGGCAAATAGTAACAAGAAACAGAAAGGAAATTCAACCATTGCACCAACATTACATACGCGTTCTCGTTCTCAGAAAAGTCTCTTCGATTTTGGAGAAGATTCCAACGATCCGTGGGATCCAGTTCTTGATGGTCGAGGCATCAACCGCCGATGATCATAGCTCGAGTTCGCAATTGTGCGAGTCGGTCTGGGAAATGGCCAAGAGCAAAGGCAATCAATTCTGCGAGATGAATTACA
This sequence comes from Candidatus Poseidoniaceae archaeon, assembly GCA_013330015.1. Taxonomy (GTDB): domain Archaea; phylum Thermoplasmatota; class Poseidoniia; order Poseidoniales; family Poseidoniaceae; genus MGIIa-L2; species MGIIa-L2 sp8574u. The sequence goes on from DUJC01000003.1 coordinate 3,165, forward strand.
GGGACAGACGTATCCTTTCCAGTGACCTTGCCTGCTTTGACCTGATAAGAATCGAGGTTTGCATGTGAGATGGTGCATGCACTCACAACCAATTGTGCACCGTTTGCTTTTGCTTCAGAGAGGACCGATGCGGTCATGCGAAGTGCAGTTTTCTCGTTGGTCAGAAGGCTTGGAGATCCAACGCTTTGGCATCGTGCTTCGTATGGGACTGGCGTACCTCCGAGAGCAGTAATGAGGTCTTCAAGATAGTGTGGGTCAAACGGGTCGTCTTCTCCACAGAACCCTTCTCGTTGCATGTATGGGCCGTAATAAGCAGCGACCTTCATGTTGAGAGGGTTCAATACAGCAGCTTTGACCTTGTCAAGGCCGATTTCTTCGACAAGCAGGTGAAGAAGATGGCGAGACTTCGACTCACCTGCATACTCAATCTTGGATGTACGTGCAATGAGATTGTTCAGTTGTGATGCCATCACTGGGTTGGCTTCCATGGTTGCAGACGTATCGCAGTGAATGCTGTGCGATGTTGCACAGGACGTCATGATGTCAAGTCCTTTTTCTTCCGCTAGAGCAAGATTCCTTGCAGCGAGTGCGTGTTGAAGGCGTGGTGAGGCCTGACGAATGATGTTACCACCATCAGACGTTGCTTTTGGAAGTTCAATCAAATCGATTCCCAGAGTTTTGCACAGAGG
>DUJC01000003.1:4260-4598 GCA_013330015.1 Candidatus Poseidoniaceae archaeon
CCTCAGAATCGCTGATCAAGTTCGTTGAACAGACTCACAACTTCGTGATGTCCCTCAACCTTGCCGTTGAACATGTTCGGAATCTTACCTACACCTGCTGGTGGGAGGAGAAGAGCTTGGAGACTTCGGATAGGAGGTCCACCGGTTCGTGTGAATCCGAGCATCATGCGTGCGGACACTCCAGAGAACACGTTGGAAACGAGACCCAATGGACCGAGAACTTGTCGATAGAGCGTCGTTTCGTTGAGCTTTCCAGACCACTTGACCGAGCGACCGTACCACTTGACGAGCCGTCCATGACGGCCAGCGTTCTTGTATTCGGTAAGCAAACGACTTCG
>DUJC01000183.1 GCA_013330015.1 Candidatus Poseidoniaceae archaeon
AACTTGTTCGAAGAAATCGATCTTCTTGCAGATGTTATCGAAGATGCACTTGCAGGATACGATATCCAGAAGTTGCAAATCGGTGCTCGATTTCCAAAGGATCAGATTGAGCATGAAGAGGGTATTCGAAAGCAATACGCTGCCGGTGGTTCTGATGCATTGAAACCATCCCTTGTTGGTAAGATTTCAAAGAAATTAAGCGAGCGACTCGATGGTGTGTCGATCGTCAATGACAAACCCGATATTTTGGCACTGATCGATGTTTTGACCCTCACTGTCACACTCGATGTTCGCAGTGCCTACATCTATGGACGTTACAAGAAACACGAACGCGGCATTCCTCAAACACGTTGGCCTTGTCGTGCTTGCAAGGGACGAGGTTGTGCCAAGTGCAACGATACAGGACAACAATATCCTTCGAGCGTTCAAGATCTCATCGGCAACCCAATTATCGAATTGTTCGAAGGCCGTGAACATGCTTTCCACGGCATGGGCCGAGAAGACATCGACGTTCGATGCCTTGGTCGGGGACGGCCATTTGTTCTCGAAATTAAAGAACCAAAGCGTTGGGACATCGATTACGAATCGGCGATGCAGGCCGTCAATGAACGCGCTAAAGGCTCGATCGAAATCACCGATGTACGCCGTTCCAATCGTAGCGAAGTTGTTCGAGTCAAGGATACGCCCGCTGAGAAATCCTACACGATTCGTTTCCTTGTCGAGCCACTTTCCCAATCTGGGCTTGACGTTCTTACTGCACCCTTGGATTTGACAAAGGAAGACGTCCAACAACGCGGACGAGGTCGTCGCAAGCACCGCCGTCGTGGTGACAACAAAGACAATCCGAAGAAACCTCTTGAACGAGTTGAAGTTTCAATTCTCGATGATGCGGACCTCAAGAAAATGAAGAAAGCGGAACTTGTTGAGTTGTGTATCGAACGGAAGTGTTCTGAGAAAGGCGTGAAAGCTGAACTTATTGCTAATTTACTCGCTACCAATCCAGAGCCGGTCGAGATGCTTCCTCTACCAGATAAAACGACCATCCTTGACATCATTGAGAAGCTCCAAGGCGTGAATCTTGCTCAACGAACACCCGAACGTGTGGCACACCGTAGAGCCGATCTTGTGCGACGGCGGAAAGTCATCGAAACACGTGATGCAAGCGTCAACATCAACGATGAGGGTAAGATCTACGTCGAATTTACGCTTCGTTGTGAGTCAGGAACCTACGTCAAAGAAACCGTTCATGGGGATGATGGTCGAACACAACCCTCCATCGCCTCCCTCATCAAGGCAAAATGCACGGTTGAATGGCTTGATGTAGGAGATATTCACGCTGATTGAGTGGACTTGATTCATCGCGGTGCTTATATGCAGTGGGTAGGTCGCAGAGATGCCTCGAATCAGCGTAATGCAAGTTTCGAACCATGGAGGTCACTAAAATGAAGCGATCCAAGGGACAACGAGTAGGGACACGAAGCATCCTTCGTCGACGACGAAAAGACCGTTCTCGAACGTACATCAACCGCATTATGCACAACTACGAAGAAGGTGACCGCGTTGCAATCGTCTTGGACGGTAGCCAACAAATGGGCATGCCTCATCGCCGATTCCACGGCCGTACAGGATTCATCCAGAAGCGACAAGGCGTCGCTTGGGTTGTTTCCGTGAAGGACGGAAACATGCAGAAGACTGTTATCGCCCGCCCAGAACATCTTCGCCCTCTTGAGTGATCACTATGACTGAAGAAGAGAAAATCGTCGACTTTGCTACCGTTCGAGACCTTTTGATGGGCGCTCAAGAGCGTCGAAGAGATTTGACGTACGAGCAGCGTGCTGCTTTGTTCCACGCCGAGTGGGCAGCAAGCGACAACCGCAACGGATACCCAACCGATGCCGCTGTCTTTGAAGCGCTCAAGAACGCCATCGCCGAACTCCCAGCATTCGAGAAGTACCCAGAACTCGCTGCAAAGCTTGCTGAACTCATGCCTCTCAGCGAAATTGAAATCAAGGCTGTCATGGCCAGCCGCCGAGCATCCATCGATGATGGAGACATCAACGCTGTCATCGAACTCGTTCGACAACACGTTGGCATTGAATGAACAACATAACCGGAGTTGATTGGCATGAGCCGCCCTGGCCGTGATTACACACCTCGTAAATTCAACAAGGCAAAGCCATCTGTTGATACCTCCATGCCTCCTCCTGCTACCGGTCGCAAGGAGGTTCCAAAACCTCAGAAGAAACCTGAGCAACAACCGCAACGTCAGCAACGTCCTCAACAACGCTCACAACAGCGCCGCAACAACAGAGGCAACCAACGACCGCAACAGCGCCGTCGAGATGGACAACCCCTCTACGATGCAAAGTGGGTCCGAGTTGTTGAACACGATATGTCCGAGGGCGTTGTGACTGGATTCACTGAAGACACCGTCATTCCTTGCCGAATTGCGATCGAATCGAGTGAAGCATTGCTCCCAAGCATGCGTATCTACGTTGGAGCCGATGGCAACGGATCGCCTTCAGGATCCATTCTCGGAGGAGCTCGCATGGACAAAATGTCCAACTCAGCCAAGATGGATTTTCCACTCATCATCCAATTGTTTGTTGAGGAGCATGGAAAACACTTCGTGGATGCATTCTTCAACAAAGCAGGAAATCTCTCGCTAAAACAACACGCTTTCGAACTTCTCGCAGGTATTGGCAACAAGAAAGCATTGCAAATGGCTGAGTTACGAGGCTCGTCTGGCTTCTCATCGATGCAAGAGTTGAACGAGAAATGTGGCATTGATTCTGCTGAACTTCTGGCACGTCGATTCTTTTCTGAAGTCGAAGATAGGACGCTTCAACCTCGCCTCATCGACCACCTGTTCCCGGTGAATGCATGAAATCTGCACGTGATTTGGTTGACCGTCTACGGGCCTATCAACCACCAAACACCGATTTAGGCCAGCATTTCCTCATCGATGATGCGATGCTTGAGCGCATGGTTGCAATTGCTGAATTGAACAAAGACGACCACGTTCTCGAAATCGGCCCAGGACCTGGGACACTTACCCGGCATCTGCTTAAGACTGGTGCAAACATTACAGCCATCGAAATCGATGATGCTCCTGTTTTGCACCTCGATGAAGCATTTCGTGAAGAACAGAAGACGAGGCAACTCATCCTTCACCATGATGATGCATTGAACGCTGCATGGCCATCAAACATCAGCAAAGTCGTTGCAAACATTCCATACCAAATTTCATCTCCCTTGATCGAAAAACTCACTCGACATATCAAAGAACACGAAGGCGTATTGCAACAAGTCGTTCTCATGGTCCAACAAGAATTTGGCCAGCGCCTGTCAATGAACCACCCTGCAGACGTCGGTTCGCTCGGTATGACTGTTGCACTGGATTGGGATGTCAACGAACATCATATGGTGCCACCACATCATTTCAGCCCTCAGCCTGCCGTTCAATCCCAAGTGATTGAATTGCGCCCACACAACAAAGCGTTCTCAGTCGATAAGAGACTGGTACGGCAAACGATTCATCTTGCATTTGAACAACGAAGAAAGAAGATTCGTTCAACACTCAAGAGAGCGCCTAAGCGTATTTCGCGAATCAAAGGATGGCATGCTCAGCGATGGAAAGATGCGATGCAAACGCTCCAGGAGTTGGAGATTATGGATGCACGTCCTGAAGAGTTAAGTTTGGACGATTGGATTCAACTTGCGGAGAAGGTTGAAAAAGGCTCGAAGTGATGAATAAGAGTAAACAACAGCGGGGGAGGGTTTTCTTAGGAAGGTCCCCTCGGCTAACATTGTCGGAGGGGATGATATGGCAAAGAAAGACACCTATCTTGCACTACTTCGTCGAGGTATCGACGACTCAACCGCACAACTTCTCGCTGATGCAGGTTTGAAAATTGGCGATTTGAAAAAGATCGATGCTGAAAAACTCGTCGGAAATTATGGCCTCAAGCAAGACATTGCTGAAGGTGTCATCAGCATTATCGCAGAAGGACCGCAAAGCCACGGTAAAGAACGATTCTTAGCCAAGGTTCTCGCACCTGATCGTAAGCAAGAAAGCCGTATCGAAGAGATGCGTTTCAAGCGCAAGCAGAAGGACGTCCTCAGCGAGCTTGCAGAACAGAAAGAGCGAATCAAACTTGCCAAGGTCACCGCATTCAAGGACAAGAAGCTCATCATGAACCGTCTCGGTAAAACCGTTGAGCTCATCGTTAAACTTGAGAACAGTCTTGACGATGAAGGCAAAGATGACCAGAAGGTGAAGATTCGAGACCAACTCGAAACCCGTGGCTTGGAAGCTGCTCGTGACCACGAAATGCTCGAACTCGAAGGTACGCCGCAAGACATTGTTGACTTCCGTCGCAAGCACGTTCCTGCCTTGATTTTCCACGCTTGCCCAGAATGTGGGGATGAGATGGATCCTCGTCAATCTCGAGATATGGACCGAAGCGAAGACTTCGCTCTCATCTGCTGGGAATGTGAAACCAGTTTCACGCCATCACTCAGTGATATGGTCAACACTCGCCTCGAAAATGGTTCTCGAATCACAATCGATATCGACAAGCCTCCACGAAATCCTGTTCCTCCGAAGCCAGCGAACATGGGCTTTGCCGATGTGAACGAACAACTCCGTAAAGATCTCGAGGCTACCGGAGCAACGGCCGATCTTATCAGTGCTGAAATCGAATCCACTGGCCTCAGTGGCGGATTGATGGACATCAACGATTGGATTGACCAAACCCTTGCGGTCAAGGGCTACATCCAAGCACAAGAGGACCGAGAAGACTTCATTCTCCGCACCGGTGCAGGTGCAACCAAGTTCAACAAGTGGATGAAGAAAGCAGGATTGTTCTTCAACAAGCAAACG